>JAGQUI010000650.1 GCA_020438595.1 Propionibacteriaceae bacterium
GGGCCGTCCCGGACCGGGGACGGCCCTTCGTCGTCGTTGTCGCCGGCTGCGAAGGGCCGTCCCGGACCGGGGACGGCCCTTCGTCGTCGTTGTCGCCGGCTGCGAACGCCGGGGCGACCGCGTCGCTCAGGAGTTCGGGGACCCGTCCTGCTTCGGCTCCTCGGGCGCAGCCGGCGCGTCCGACGAGTCCGGATGGGCGGGCGCGGACGGCGGCTGCGACGGGTACCCCTGCCCGGCGGGCGGGTACGGCTGTTCCGCGGGCGGGTAGGCCGGCGGGTACGGCTGCTGGGGGTACGGGTAGCCGGGCTGCGGGTAGCCCGGCTGCGCCGGGTAGCCCTGCGGAGGCTGGGTCGCCGGAGCCTGCACCGGATTGAACTGCGCGGCCCGGGCGCCCGGCATGGTGCCGATCAGCTCCCTGGCCTGGCCGGCGACCTTGTGCTCGGCGAGGATCTCGTACTTGGTCGCCATCGTCTGCGAGACCGACCGGAAATCGCGCTTGCCCTGGCTCATCCAGTAGCCGAGGGCTGCGAACGCGACGCCGACGATGATGCCGACCGCCAGCGCGTACAGGAACAGCAACACGAAGTTCGCCGTGGGCATGAACAGGAACATCACCAGCGTGATCATCAGGCCGGTGGTCAGGCCGCTCTGCACGCCGGAGCCGATCACGGTGCCCCAGTTGCGCCGGCCGAGCACGCGCTCGATCGACTTCAGGTCCGTGCCGACGATGCAGAGGTTCTCCACGGGGAACTTCGCATCGGCGAGGAAGTCGACCGCCTGCTGCGCATCGTCGTAGCTGCCGTACACCCCGACCGACTGCGGGTACTCGAGCTTGAAGAGGCTGCTCAGCCTCGGAGTGGACTGGCTCACTGGCTCTCCTCCATCCCGGCGGCCCGGCCCCTGGCCAGGATCGCGGCGGCGAGCTTGACCCCCGCCTCGTCCACCATCTCGTCGTCGACCACGATCGCGCCGACCGCGCCCTGGGCGAGCTCGGTGGCGTGGGCGTAGGCGGCCATGATCCGTCCGGCCCGCTCGAAGTCGGCGGGCTTCGGCGAGAACACCTCGTTGCCGGCGTCCACCTGGGCCGGGTGGAGGACCCACTTGCCGTCGTAGCCGAGCGCCGCGCTCAGCTCGGCCGAACGTCGGAAGCCCTCGACGTCCCGGATCGCAACGAACGGCCCGTCGATGGCCTGCAGGCCGTGCGCCCGCGCGGCGACCAGGATCGACATCAGCACGTGGTGGAACGCGTCGGCGGGGTAGCCGGCCGGCTGCGCCCCCACGTTCAGCCCGCCCATGCCGAGGCTGGCCATGAAGTCGCCCGGGCCGAAGACGAGGCTGGCCAGGCGGGGGCTCGCCGCGGCGATCTCGTGCACGTGCAGCAGGCCGACCGCGTCCTCGATCTGCACCTCCAGGCCGATCCGTCCCACGGGCAGGCCGGCGGTGTGCTCCACCTGGGTGAGCAGCAGGTCCAGGGCCTGCACCTGGGCGGCCGACTGGGTCTTCGGCAGGACGAGGGCGTCGATCCGGGAGCCGGCGCCGGTGACGACGTCGATCACGTCGCCGTAGGTCCAGGGGCTCTCCCAGCCGTTCACCCGGACGGTGATCAGACCCGCGGCGAAGCCCCGCTCGTCGTTCAGTCCGTCGACGA
>JAGQUI010000651.1 GCA_020438595.1 Propionibacteriaceae bacterium
ACCCGACGACTGGGCGAGCTGCTCGCGTGCCATCGCGACATCGGCAACGACGTCCTGAGCCAGGCGAGGTGCGGCGACCGGGGTGGCGATCTCGGCGATCGCCGCTTCGATCTCCTCGTCGGTGAAGTAGAGCCACCGCTGCGACGCCGTCGAGTACGCGACCGCGGCAGCGACCGCGCCGGGTTCGTCTGCGGAGAAGCCGACCGGGACTCCAGCGGCATCACCGGCTGGTCCGGCGGCGCCACTGGCAACGGTGGGTCGAGGTGCCGTCACCACGGGTCGCGAGTCGTTGCGGTCGCTTCCAGAGTCGCTGTCCTGGCCGAACCGGATGAGCAGGACACCGGCGACGAGCGCCACGACCACTACCGCAGCGATGATCGCGGTCCGACGGGACGGGGGCGTGTTCTGGCCGGACATCAGCTCGCCGCCTCGAACAGCATGTTCACCGCGGTCGGAGCGACCCCGGCGAGGATCGCCCCCACGACACCGCCCAGCGCGAGGGTCTTGCCGCGGCTCGCGCCGCCGTAGCTGCCGCCCTCACGAGCCAGCCCGTACATGGCAGCTCCGATCAGCAGCGCGGCGAGGCTGCCCCACAGGGCGAGCATCTGCGCCCAGTTCAAGAGCTGTTGGATCAGGTCGGCACCGGGCATGCCATCGGTGCTCGGGTCGACTTCGACCTGGGCGAGGACACCGGGGATTCGGATCATGAGGGGACCTCCTCGGGAGCGGTGAGACGAATTCGTCACCCCCGTAGGCCCCTCGGCGATCGAAAACTCTCCACGCGTCCGCGAAGAATCCGCGCGCCGTGGGGCCTACCTGGTCATGAAGCTCCCTGCTGCGGCCGCACTCGCCTGTCTCGTGACCATCGGAGGGCTCACCTCCCTGCCGATCCTCGCCATCGGCGTCGGTGGCTCATCGCCGCCAGGCTGCGGCGAGATCGGCGAGGTCGCCGACGATGGCACACCGAGCATCCTCGGCCCCTCAGCCCTGACCGTGAGCGACCTGCGCGCCTGGTGGAACAGCACCGGCCGCGGCCAACCCGCTCGCCTCGGGATCGCCATCGAGGATCTCATCGCGCTCTACCTCAGCGAGGGCGACGCCGAAGGAGTCCGGGGTGACAGGGCGCTCGCGCAGGCCGTGCTCGAAACCGGCTACTTCACCAACAGCGATACCGCCATCAACAACTTCGCTGGTATCGCCCACTACGACGGCGCAGCATCCGGGTCGGCGTTCGTCGATCCGATCATCGGAGTGCGCGCGCAGATCCAGTTGCTCAAGAAGTACGTCCTCGGCAACGACGCCCCGCTGGCCAACCCGAACGTCGCACCCCGGGCCGGCGCGTCAGCGACGACGTGGGGTGGGCTCGCCGGCACCTGGGCCTCGGCCACGACGTATTGGACTTCGCTCAACTCAGTGTACGAGTCGATGCTCGCTCACGCTGGCACCGCGCCGGCATCGCCCGATCCGTTCGATTCCCTCGACGCGCTCGCGTGCCCAGGTGGGGACCTCGCCGTCAGCGGTGACTACGCCCTGCCTGTCGAACGGCACTGGTACGACGAGAACCCGCGCTGGTTCACCAAGCCCCACCACGACTACCCCGCAGCCGACATCCCTGTCCCGACTGGCACGCCCCTGTTCGCTGTC
>JAGQUI010000652.1 GCA_020438595.1 Propionibacteriaceae bacterium
CTGTTCGAGCGTGGCGCGTGCTCCTTCCAGGAGCAGCGCCGGCTCCGCGTCCGCGGGTTCGGCCCGGAACTCGCGCACCTCACCGACGTCGAGGCCGACGCGGTGTTCGAGCGATACCTCGCCCTGTATCGACAGAACTGGCGCGCGTGCCCGGGCGCCGCGGATCTGGTCGAACGGGCCTTGGCCGTGTGCCGGGTGGGTGTGCTCACCAACGGAGACCAGGCACAGCAGTGGGCGAAGCTCGACGCGATCGGACTGCGGCGCCCCGGCCTGCAACTGTTCGCTTCCTCTGCCCTCGGCCACGCCAAGCCGGTGGCCCGCGCGTTCGAGCTGGCGTGTGCCGGGTTGGGAACACCCAGCGGTGCGACGGTGATGGTCGGAGACGACTACGAGAAGGACGTCCTTGGAGCCCTCACCGCAGGCCTCCGGGCCGTCCATGTCGCGCCCCATCCGGACCGGTCCCGCGGCGAAGCCGTGACCTCACTCCGGGAAGCGGCCGACCTCTTGTTCGGCGCCACCTGAGCGCACCCGAATCGCGCTGCTCCGCCGCACTCGCGTGAGGAGGACGCCCCGCGCGCCTGCCGAGCCTGCTCGGGCCCGGCGAACATACTGTTCCTCCGTGGGCAACGAACTGGAAGCAAGTCAGATTCAGTCTCGTCTCGAGCGACTGGCGGATGCGTTCGAACGCCATGGGATCGCGGTGCGGGACTCCCTGCTACCCGGCGCATCCGACGCCGAGCTCGATGTGGTCGAGGCGGAGCTGGGCGTCGTCCTGCCGCAGGCGTACCGCGCGCTCTACACCTGGAGCGCCGGCTGCAGCGACCCCGAGGGCGAGGCGCCCTTCCTGTTCCGTGACAACGCCTTCCTCGAGCTGAACGAGGTGGTTCAGCGACGCCAGGAACTCGTCGAGGCCTACCAGGAGCAGACGTACCCGGGCGATGTCGGCGCCTTCGGGATGAACGGCGTCGACCTGACCACAACCGCTCCGTTCGCGGAAACGGAAGGCGCCGTCTACGTGGTGGCGTGCGGCCCCCACACCCTTGCCTCTGCCTCACAGAATCCGGTCATCAGCGTGTTCGAGGGGATCGATGTCTACTTCAACTCGATCGAATCCATGCTCGACACGTGCATCGAGTGGGTCGAGCAGGAAGGGTACGACCGCTACTCCCTGGCGCCGGACGAGAAGGGGCCGTGGCTGCGTCACAACCCGGGCGTGTTCGGCTGGTCCGACTCCTAGGGCGTGGCGCCCACCGTGGTGCATTCGGGCTACTGCTGCACCCATGTGTCCTGGAAGAGCACGCTGCCGTTGATCCGCGGGGTGAGGTCGTGGATGGTCGCCAGGGACGCCACGATGTTGTCCGGGTTGTACAGCGGGATGTAGGGCACGTCGTCGGCGAGGATCTGCTGGATCTCGGCGTAGATCTGCTTGCGCTCCGGGCCGTCCGCGGTGACCCGTCCCAGCCGCATCAGCTTGGTCACCTGAGGGTTGGTGTAGTGGGTCCAGAAGGAGTGGCTGAAGCCGTCCGGGTCGGCCTGGAAGGTGATCAGACCGTTCGGGTCGGGCGCGTCGGACTGGCCCGAGTTGAGCATGAAGTCGTACTCGAACGCCTTGAACCGCTCCCGGAACGCGTTCA
>JAGQUI010000653.1 GCA_020438595.1 Propionibacteriaceae bacterium
AGGCGACACCCGGCCCGCTGCCTGGGTCGAAAGGTCGCGGGCGTCTGAGGGGTGCCTGGGCTGCAACGCGTGCTGGTTTCGGGAGCCTCCTCGGACTGGTTCCGCATGTGATGCACCACATCGGAATTGTGGCGGGAACCGCGCTCCTGGCCGGCTTCTGGGGCAACGCCGCTCTCTATGTGCTAGGTCTCGTTCTCAGTGTCCCGATGTTCAAGCGGCTGCACCGCCGATATGGATCGATCGCCGCCCCCATCGTGGGTGCATCGATCTTCACCGGTCTATTCCTGTTCTCGGCGCTCGTCCTCGGGCCCGCGATCAACGGCGTCGGGTCGGCGCCGACAGCGCCAGCACCTTCGTCTTCCTCCGCTGTGGAGTCAGGGCACGCGACGCACCATCCCTGAGTGACTCCGGTTCGTAACGCACCGCTGGTCTCTCGGCTGGATGACCCTGTCGGTGAGGCTTTCGTTGGGTCCAACCGGAACGACCAGCGCCTCTGAGTTGCGGTCGGACACTTGCCGGGGCCAGGCCCTGACATGATCAGGGCACGGCCCATGTCGAGTTCAGCCTGTCGGGTTCGCTTCGGAGGGTGGTCGGCCTCCGGCTACCTGCTCGTGGGCCGAGACGCCGCTGGGGTGGCGCCTGTCGGCACGGGCTGGGCGGGCAGCCGGAGGCGTCGCAGGAGGAGCGCATTGGCGGCGACGATCACGCTGGAGCCGGACATGGTGATCGCGGCAATCTCCGGGCTGAGCATGAGGCCAAGGGAGCTGTAGAACACGCCAGCGGCGATCGGCAGAGCGACGGTGTTGTAGCCGATCGCCCACCCCAGGTTCTGTCGCATCTTCCGGACAGTACCCCTGCCGATGCGGAGCGCGACCGCGACGTCCATCGGGTCGGAGCGCATCAACACCACGTCGGCGGTTTCGATCGCCACGTCGGTGCCGGCGCCGATCGCGATGCCGAGATCGGCGGTGGCCAGTGCGGGGGCATCGTTCACACCGTCACCGACCATCGCGACCCGGCGTCCATCGGCCTGCAGGCTCGCGATCCTGGACGCCTTGTCCGACGGCAACACTTCGGCGATGACCGTGTCGATGCCGAGCTTGTCGGCGATCCGCCGGGCGGTGACCTCGTTGTCGCCGGTAAGCATGACGACCCTGACGTCGGCCTGGTGCATCGCAGCCACTGCGGCGGCCGAGGTCGGCCGGGGCGCGTCGGCGAGCGCGATCACGGCGACGGCGCGATCATCGACAGCGACCAGGACCGCGGTCCGTCCGGCGTCAGCGAGCTCGTCGCGGCGGGCGCCGAGTGCCCCGGCCAGGATTCCCTCGGCGTCGAGCAACCGCCTGTTCCCGACCAGAACCCGACGGCCTTCGACAATGGCGCCCGCGCCGTGTCCGGGCGTGCTGCGGAAGCCTGCCGCGGTCCGTTCGGGCGCGCCACGATCGGCAGCGTAGCGGCGGATCGCCCTGGCCAGCGGGTGCTCGGACTCCCACTCCACCGCGGCGACCGCGCCGAGCAGCTCCAGTTCGTCGATTCCGTCGACCACCAGATCGGTCACCTCGGGCTCACCCAGGGTGAGAGTTCCGGTCTTGTCCATGACGACGACGTCGATACCGGCCGCGGACTCCAAC
>JAGQUI010000654.1 GCA_020438595.1 Propionibacteriaceae bacterium
GTTCCGGGCCGCCGTCGAGGCGGGCGCCGGCAACATCATGAGCGCCTACATGGACCTCAACGGCGTGCCCGCGAGCGGCAACCGCTGGCTGCTCACGGACATGCTCCGCGGGCAGTTCGGCTTCACCGGCTGGGTGGTCAGCGACGCGAACGCCGTCCGCTCGCTCGCCGTCCAGCACTTCGCAGCCGACCTCACCGACGCCGGCGCCCGCGCGCTCCACGCCGGGCTCGACATGGAGATGTGCATGTTCGACCCGGCCTACGGCCGGCTGCCGGAGGCCGTCGCCGCCGGCCGGGTGAGCGAGGCGGAGCTGGAAGCCGCGGTGCTCCGGGTGCTGGAGGCGAAGTTCCGGCTCGGCCTGTTCGAGAACCCGTACGTCGACGAGGCGGCCGCGCCGGTCGTGCTGGCCGAGGCCGCGCACCGCGAGGTCGCCCGCGAGGCGGCCGGGAAGACCTTCGTACTGCTGAAAAACGACCCGCCGGCGGGCTCGGGGGCGCCCCTGCTGCCGCTGTCCGGCCAGCGGAAGATCGCGGTGGTCGGTCAGCTCGCGGACGCCCCGCGCGACATCCTCGGGCCGTGGGTGTTCGACCATGACATCGACGAGACAGTGACCATCCTCGCCGGGCTGCGGGCCCGGGCCGGCGCGGACGTGGAAGTGGGCTACGCGCCGGGAGTGCGTCCGTTCACGCGGCTGTTCCCGTCCATGTTCGACGACATGGACCACGGTCTGCCGGCTGTGGCCGACGACTTCGACGACGACGCCGAGCTGGCCCGGGCGGTCGAGTTGGCCGCCGCGGCCGAGGTGGCCGTGGTGGTGGTCGGGCAGAGCCAGAACATGATCGGGGAGAAGGCGTCCACCTCCACCCTGGACCTGCCCGGACGCCAGCCCGAGCTGCTGCAGAAGGTGCTCGCCACCGGGACGCCGACCGTCGTGCTGGTGATGTCCGGGCGTCCGCTCGACCTGCGCTGGGCCGCGGAGCACGTGCCGGCGATCCTGCAGGTCTGGTACCCGGGCAGCCGGGGCGGGGACGCGGTCGCGTCCGCCCTGTTCGGCGACGTGGTACCGGCGGGACGGTTGCCGTTCACCTGGCCGCGCACGGTGGGGCAGGTGCCGATGCCGTACAGCCACTACCGCACGTTCCAGCCGGAGGAGGCCGACAAGCGGTACTGGGACGAGGAGTCCACCCCGCTGTGGCCGTTCGGGCACGGGCTGTCGTACGCGAGCTTCCGCTACGGCGAGCCGCGGCTCTCGGCCGCCGAGGTCGCGGTCGGCGAGACCGTGACCGTGTCGGTGGACGTGACGAACACGTCCGGTGTGGCGGCCGACGAGGTCGTCCAGCTGTACGTCCACCAGCGGTACGGCACGTCGAGTCGCCCGGTGTGCGAGCTGAAGGGCTTCGAGCGGGTCGGCATCGACGCAGGGGAGACCCGGACGGTCACCTTCGAACTCGGCCCCGACCAGCTGCGCTACTGGAGCGCCGCCACCCGCGACTGGGTGCAGGACGCGACCGACCTCGACGTCTGGGCTGGCGGTTCGTCCGCTGTCGCCGCGTCGGAGAGCGGGACGGTACTGCGCGTCCGCTGAGCCGACCTGGACCGAGTGGGGGACGGTTCCTTACTCGGTCCACCC
>JAGQUI010000655.1 GCA_020438595.1 Propionibacteriaceae bacterium
TCGCTCACCTTGTGCCTCCCTTGGTCGTCGGTGTCTCGATAGTAGTCGGGCGCCGGGTCGAATCAGTTGAGTTCGGCCGAGACGGTCCAGGTGGACAGCAGGCCGAGTTCGCCGCCCTGACGGCGCAGCACGCGCCGCCACAGGCTGGCCGGGTCGGGATCGAACACGTCCGCGGGCCGGGCGGGCACGACGTGCCACATGTCGAACTCCAGTTCCCGCTCGAGCTGGCCGGCGTCCCAGCCCGCGTAGCCGGCGAACACCCGCAGGTGCCGGTAGGTGCCCTCCGCGATCTCGACGGGGGTGTCCAGGTTCAGCAGCCCGACCCGCCCGAACACCGGACGCCAGCCCGGCGGCTCCTCGTCCGTCGACCAGGGCTCGGCGAGGCAGACCGCGCCCTGCTGGGAGACCGGACCGCCGTCGAACAGGGCCTGCGGCTCACTGACCAGCTCCGACCACGCCGGCAGCGCACCGGACAGCTCGATCTCGGTGATCCGGTTCAGCACCACACCGAGGCTGCCGGACTCGTCGGCGTCGAGCAGCAGCACGACGGTGCCGTCGAAGACGCCGTCCGTGATCGAGATCCCCGCGACCAGCAGGTCGCCCACCTCGAAGCTCGCCATCAACACCTCCCGGGGGCCAGTCTGGCACTGCGGCCGGGTGCAGCGGCGGACGTCCGTCGCCGGACCTGCGAAGCGGGCGGGACCGGCCGTGGCCCGTCCCGCCCGCTTCGCGTGGAGGTGGAGGTGGCGGGAGTCGAACCCGCGTCCTCGAGAGGTGAACCAGGACTTCTCCGGGCGCAGCTGACCAGGCGTTCTACTCGGCTCTCACCCTCGCGTCAGCACGTGGTGAACAAGCCCAGTTCCATGAGAGTCCCGGACCGACCCTGGAACGAGGTCGGACCAGCCAGCCTTCTAGATGAGGCCAGGAACCGGACGGAAGGCGCGTCCGGGCTGACCCTTCGTTAGCTGCTCAGGCAGCCAGAGCGAAGTCAGTGCGATTGGAATCGGCACTTGTTGGTTTCCGGAGGTCGTTAACGAGATGTCCCCGGATCCTCGGCCCGCTTCTCCTGGAACTACCGTCCCAAGTCGAAACCAGTCACCCCCTGTTGAGTTGTGCACACCCGGGGCGGCGTACCACCCCAGCCCAACAAGTATAGGCGGGGCGCGGGGCGCGGGCGAATCCGGGATTCCCCGGTAGGGTGCCGCGCATGGAGAAACCGTTCGTCGACCCGCCCGAGGGTCCCGCACCGTCAGACCTGCAGATCATCGACCTCGAGGAAGGCACCGGCCCCGAGGCGACGCCCGGCAGGTCCGTGGCCGTGCACTACGTCGGTGTGGCGTTCTCCTCCGGTGAGGAGTTCGACTCCAGCTACGACCGCGGCCAGCCGCTGGTCTTCCCGTTGGGTGCCCGCCGGGTGATCGCCGGCTGGGACAACGGCCTGGTCGGCATGAAGGTCGGCGGCCGCCGCCGCCTGGTGATCCCGCCGCACCTGGCCTACGGCGATCGTGGCGCCGGCGGCGTGATCGGCCCCGGCGAGACGCTGATCTTCGTCTGCGACCTGGTCGGGGTGAAGTAGCCCCGTCCGCCTCTTCCCGACGAACCCCGACAGACGCTCCCGAAATTCGAG
>JAGQUI010000656.1 GCA_020438595.1 Propionibacteriaceae bacterium
ATCGAGGGCAGGCCGGTCCGGATCGGCGAGCTCGACATCACGATGTACCGCGACGACCTGCGCAGCAACCCCACGCGCAATCCCGCCCGGACGTCCCTGCCGGGCCGGATCGACGACGCGGTGGTGGTGCTGGTCGACGACGTGCTCTACTCCGGACGCACCATCGGTGCGGCCATCGACGCGCTGCGCGACCTCGGCCGGCCGCGGGCGGTCCGGCTCGCCGTGCTGGTGGACCGGGGGCACCGGGAGTTGCCGGTGGCCGCCGATCACGTCGGGCGCACGATCCAGACGGCGGCGGACGAGCACGTCGGGGTGTTGCTCGCCGAGAAGGACGGAAGGGACGCGGTGGCCATCTCGCGGGGAGGTGACCGATGAGGCACCTGCTGAGTTGCGCGGACCTGGACCTGGCGACCGCGACGGCGATCCTGGACCTCGCCGAGGAGATGCACCACGTGCAGTCGCGTCCGGTGAAGAAGCTGCCGGCCCTGCGCGGACGCACGATCGTGAACATCTTCTTCGAGGACTCGACCCGCACGCGCACCTCCTTCGAGATCGCCGGCAAGTGGCTGAGCGCGGACACCATCAACGTGTCGGCGAAGGGCTCCAGCGTGAGCAAGGGCGAGTCGCTGCGCGACACCATGCTCACCCTGGACGCGATGGGCGTGGACTGCTTCGTGATCCGGCACTCCTCCTCCGGCGCCGCGGCGCAGGTCGCGAGCTGGGTGCGGGCGCAGGTGGTGAACGCCGGTGATGGCCAGCACGAGCACCCCACCCAGGCACTGCTGGACGCCTACGCGATGCGGCAGCACTTCCGGGCGATCGGCAACGACGGCTTCGCCGGCAAGAAGATCGCGATCGTCGGCGACCTGCTGCACTCCCGGGTGGTGCGCAGCAATGTGCTGCTTCAGCACACCCTGGGCGGCGAGGTCACGCTGGTCGCACCACCGACCCTGCTGCCGACCGGGGTGGAGAGCTGGGGCTGCGAGGTCACCGACGACATGGACGCGGCGATCGGCGAGGCCGACGTCGTGATGATGCTGCGCGTCCAGCGGGAGCGGATGGCCGGCGGCTTCTTCCCGACCGAACGCGAGTACACCGAGCGGTTCGGGCTCACCGAGGAACGGCTGGCCGAGATGAAGCCCGGCGCGGCGATCTGCCACCCGGGACCGATGAACCGGGGCGTGGAGATCTCCAGCGCCGCCGCGGACGCCGCGAACTCGCTCGTGCTCGACCAGGTCTCCGCCGGCGTCGCGGTCCGGATGAGCGTGCTGTACCACTTGCTGGGTTCGGACGAAGGAGCAGTGCATTGACCACCACGGCAGCGGACCTGCTGATCACGGGCGCGACCCTCGCCGACGGGAGCCGGGGTGACCTGTACCTGTCCGGCGGCCGGATCGCCGACGTGGCGTCCGCGCCGGCGGGGGTGGAACGCCTCGACGCCGACGGGCTGCTCGCGCTGCCCGGGCTCGTCGACCTGCACACCCACCTGCGCCAGCCCGGACGCGAGGACGCCGAGACCATCGACTCCGGCACCGCCGCGGCGGCCCGGGGCGGGTTCACCTGCGTGCACGCGATGGCGAACACCGACCCGGTCACCGACACCGCCGAGGCCGCCGAGTACGTCGCC
>JAGQUI010000657.1 GCA_020438595.1 Propionibacteriaceae bacterium
ATGTCGACGGCCGACGGTCCGCCGTAGGCGCGCTCGAGCACAGCTGCGCGCTCCTCCGCGGGCAGCCCGGCCAGGATCCGCTGGAAGGCCATCGCGATGTGCCGCTCCTGCAGCGAGACCCACTGCACCGGCACGTCGGCAGCGGCAGCCACATCGCGGGCGATCACCTCGGCGGTGAGCCCGGTGTCCAGGCCGCAGGCGGCGAAGTGGCCGGCGAGCTTCGCGACCATCTGCGCGGCGCGCTCGTCGTTGCCGGAGCGGATCGACCCGGCGATTCGCGCGGCCTCGTCCGACTTGCGCCGGAAGGGCGCGATGCCCTTGCCGCACAGGTACATCCGGCCCGGGTTGGCGGGGTCGTTCACCCGGACGCCCGCGGCGGCCAGGTCGTCGTCCAGGGTGATGAACTCCAGCCCGTACAGCGCGACGATCCCCGCCGCGGACGCCTGTTCGGCGAAGCGGGCGTACACCTGCTGGTCGAAGAAGTTCGAGATGCCCACGGCGCCGGCGCCCTCGCGGGTCGCCGCGTCGATCGCGTCGGCGACCGTGCTGAACGCGGAGAAGTTGGGGGGGAAGTGGACGTGGGTGTTGACCACGGGTAACGAACCCCCGGCCGCCTCCCGGACCTCGCTGTCACTCATCTGCCGTACCTGTCGTGGGTGTCGGGACGGCGTCAGTGCCGTCGTTTTGTAACGATTCAAGAGCCTAGCACCAATCCTTGCCCCGCGACAGCACCGGCCCGGATCCCCCGAGCGAGCCGGTCCGGCGTCTATCTCAGATTGATCACGATTCGGTGGTTCGCGTGACAAGTATCCGCTACGGTCCCTACCATACAGAAATCGATTTCTAGACGGAGGCAACGATGCTCCTCAATCTGGATCCGGTACTCACTGGTCGCATGCTGCTGGCGCTGGACGAGATGGGTCACGGTGACGCGGTCGTCATCGCGGACGCCCATTTCACGGCGGCGAAGCTGGCCAGGAAGCACCTGATCGACCTGCCCGGACTGACGTCCCCGCGCGTCCTGGCAGCCATCCGCTCGGTCGTCGTGCCCGACACCTACGCGCCATCGCTGGAACTGATGGAGTGCCCCGACGGCCTGCTGCCGGTGCAGTCCGAACTGATCGCCGCCGCCCGCCTGGACGGGGCCGAGCACCGGCTGGTCGAGCGCTTCGCGTTCTACGACCTGGCCGCGGAAGCCGAACTGGTCATCCGCACCGGAGAGACCCGGATCTACGGCAACGCGATCTTCCACAAGGGCGTCACGCCCGTCCCCGAGCAGGGAGGCCAGGCATGACGGCCCTCGAGACCGCGCCGACCCCCGGCACCCACGACCCCGGCCTGCTGCTGCAGGTCGAGGGCGTCGACAAGAGCTTCCCCGGCGTGAAGGCGCTCGAGGGCATGCGCTTCGACCTGCGCAAGGGCGAGGTGCTCGGTCTGGTCGGCGAGAACGGGGCCGGCAAGTCCACCCTGATGAAGCTGCTCACCGGCATCTACACCCGGGAGGCCGGCGAGTTCTGGCTGAACGGCGAGCCGCTGAACGTGCACACCCCGAAGGAGGGGCAGGAGGCCGGGCTGTCGATCATCCACCAGGAGCTGAACCTGGTCCCGCACCTGAGCGTCGCCGA
>JAGQUI010000658.1 GCA_020438595.1 Propionibacteriaceae bacterium
TCGACTGGCCGGCCGGAGGGACCGATCCGTTCGATCCCGGGGACGACGGAGCCCTCTGGTTCTACTGGGCACACGAACGGCCGTCGCTGGCCTTCCGGAAGCGCGAGCTGGACCTTCACGACGACCTGCCGAACGCCATCCCCCCGGGCCGGACGACGCTGGAGTTGCTGGTCCGGACCGCGATCCTCGACCGGGGCCGGGTCGTGGCCGACTGGACGGACGGGCAGGACCCACTCGGGAGCCACGCCCTGATCCTTCCCGGCGAGCGGTACCTGCACCTCGGGACCGGTTCGCCGGTCCGGTTCGCGCTCGACGTCGCCGGCGAACTCTCCCGGCGGGTCGCCGCACCCGTCCTGCTGGCCCGGGTGGAGTGGACCCGCGACTGGGCGTGAGTAGGGACGTCACCTCCCGCGGGGAGTGACGCCTGCCACCGCGTCCGGTGGCAGACGCCATGCCCTGCCACGGCCTACTTCGTGCAGGTCTCCTTGTCCCTGGCGATGTCCTGCAGCTGCTGCTCGAGCCGGGCGATCTCGTCGTAGAGGGCGTCGAGTGCCTGCTTGTCCGCGGCCCAGGTCGCGGCGGCGTGCTGGTAGTCGTACTGGGCGGCGTGCTCGTCCTGGAGCGCGTGCGACACCGCGTCCATCGCGTCGAGGAGCGCCTGGCCCTCGGCGATGCCCCGGTCGATCTCCCCGCGCGGGTAGGGCGCCTTGATCAGGAGCTCCTTGCCGTACCGGATGACCTCCCGGTAGTAGTAGCCGCCGACTGCCCGGGCGTACGCCTCCTGCGCGGTCGCCTCGGCGGCCACGGCGTTCGTCGCGTCGGCGGCCGCATCGTCGAGGTCCCGCCGCGCCGCATTCTTGGCGACCTCGTCGGCGGAGACCGTGATCTCGCCCGCGATCGCCTGCTTGCGGTCGTCGGCGATCCGTTCGTTCAGCTTCGACTCGAGCGCCGCGAGGTCGTCGCAGGAGACCGGGTCGGGCACGTCCGGTGGCTCGACGCCCTTCGGGATGCTCGGGGTCGGGGTGGGTTCGGTCGGTTCGCTCGTGCCCCCGCCGGAGTTCCAGTGCGTGCAGAAGGCCACGATCACGTACGTGCCCTCCTTGTCCTCGTAGCCGTACTGGCCTCACTCGGCGCAGTACAGCTGGTCCGCGGCCTGGGCGTGCGGAGCGGCGATGATGAAACCCGTCGCCGCGACCGTGGTGGCGGCGAGCGCGGCGGCGAGCCGCGGCAGGATGTGCGTCATACCGGAGCAGAGCGACGGGGTGGGACGCCTGATACCGGTGCCCCGCTCAGGCCTGGGTGACGTCCGTCGCGGCGAAGTCACGGCCCTTGAACAGCAACGGCTCGCCCCGGACGGCGGCCAGCGCGTAGCTGAAGGTGTCGCCGAGGTTCAGCCCGGCGGGGTGGCGGCCCTTGCCGAACCGCCGCCACGCGGACGCGGCCAGCCCGGCCTGCGCCTCGTCGAAGGGCACGACCTCCGCCTCCAGTTCGGCGAGCAGGGCGACCAGGTCCGTCGCGGCCTCGCGGCCCTGGCGGGCTTCCACCACGACCAGCGCCTCGGTCAGGGTGGCCGCCGACACCGCAAGGGTCGCGGCCGTCGCCATGCTCCGCAGGTGCGCCTCG
>JAGQUI010000065.1 GCA_020438595.1 Propionibacteriaceae bacterium
TACCCGTTTGTTTACCGCGCGTACATCGTCGCCGACCCGCCCCTGCGCGAACGCGTAACTGCCTTCGGGGCCGCTGGCCAACCCGCCGCCCGCGGCTTCGATCCGGTCGGCGGCCAACAGCACCGGTGGGGGTGTGGACGCGGTCGGCGCACTCCCGGTTGTCCCGTACACCCGGCCCGGATCATCGGCACGCAGGAAGCACTGCGCGGTGGCTCCGGTGTCGGTGGCCAGGGCCACGAACAGGAAGTCCCCGCGTTGTTCGGCGACGACGGTCCGGGCAGTCGCGGCCCGCACATCGGGGCGAAGTTCGGGCGGCACCTCGCCACCCCGCTTCTCGGTGTCGGCCATCGCGGCCCGGCAGGCCTTCGACGACCGGGCCAGGGCGTCACCGACGACCGGGCGGGCCTCCGGCGTCCACGACGCGTACGCCCTTGTGGCACCCGGCGACCCCGGCAGGATCAACATCCCCACCACTGCGGCGGCAGCCGCCGCCGGGATCAACGCCCGCACCCACCGGCCCGCACGCCGACGGCGAGCCACGGCCAAGTCCACGGACGGCACGGGTTCTCCGAGGATGGTGGCCAGCAGGGCGGCCTTGCGGTCGAGTTGGTCGTGGGTGAGCTGGGTGGGTGCGGCGTCCAGGCTGCGCAGCGTGGTGTCAAGATCAACATCGGTGCTCATCAGTGCATCTCCTCGAAGATCAGGGTGTCCACACGGTTTGCGGCGCCCTCGAGGTCGCGTCGCAAGGCGCGGCGGACGCGCGAGAGCCGGAGTCGGAACGCCTCGGCCGAGATGCCGAGCACGGCACCGGCCTGGCGGGAGGTAAGGTCCTCGAACACGCTGAGTGCCAGGACTTCCTGGTCGGACGCACTGAGCCGCGCCCACGCGGCGGACACATCCACCCGCCGGACGACCAGATCGGCAGCATCCGACACCACGCCCGATGCCGAGGCGAGGGCTCCGGGGTCCGCCAGTCGCACGGCCAGGGCATCGTGACGGCGCCGCGTCCGGTGGCCGTTCAACAGGCAGTTCCGGGCGATCCCGAACACCCACGCCCGAGCATCACCACGCACGGAGGGCACCTCATCGACGCGTCGCCACACGACGAGCATCGCCTCGGCCACCACGTCCTCGGCGCGATCCAGCGCGATGCGCCGTTGAACGAAGCGGAGGACGTCGTCATACGCGTCCGCGTACAGGAGACGGAAACGCTCCTCGCGACTCGGTGCTGTGCTCACATCAACTACCTGTCCGGCCGGGGGTCGGGTGTGTCACAGCCTCGCAGAACCACCGGCAAAGAACCCGACCCAGCAGCCGGCACGAACGTCCTGTACTGCCGCGTGGGGGAGTTCGTTCTGCTGCCTTCGCCAACGACCCAGCCGGGTTTGCCCCCGGGGACAAGTGCCGCCAGCGATGACTCAGCCGCACTCTGGAGCGATTCGAATCTCATACTCGGAGACTGAAGCGCGCGAGGTGCTGTCATCGTCGTAGTGGAACCGGAATCGCTGCGCACGACTTCGAGCATCTTGGATCCCGGCTGCTCGCGAGAGTCCCAGGCCGACGCTTGTGCGTTCATGGGCTGCCAGTACAAAGCCGCGGAGCTGCTTCCCCCCCGCCCACAATCCGGGGCTGTTCAGGGCGGGGTCCCGGTCGGCGCCGAGGCTGAGAGAGCCTCCGTCGGAAGAGCGGATGGACGGCACCACGAACGCAGCCGCGATTTCGAACTCGGGGTCGTCGAGCGTCACCTGCTCGAGAACGACGGTGCGGTCAGTCACATTCTCGACCGGGATTCCGAACCAGTAGGGCTCGGGCTCGGCAGCCTGATAGTTGACGCATACTCCGGCTGAGCCGTCAGGGAGCCGTAGCGGACCCTGGCTGGCTGCACAGGCTGACGTGGCGATCGCGGTCAGCAGGGCGAATAGCACGGCTGCCCCAGCCCGGCATCTACTCACCACAAGATGCTAGGCCGCGGCCGAAGGTCGCGCACGACAATCCGCACTCGGCGCGACCACCCATTCGTGCTCGTACATCCATCCGCTAGCCGCGGCTCACATCGGCGTTTACGTCACGCCCGCGAGCTGCCCGGAATCACGACGGTGCCGCAGGAGCTGCAGCGCATTGCGGCCACGCTGTGGTTGAACAACCCTGACGTGAGGAGCAATCCTCCGAGGTCACCAAGCATGTCCCTGTTGTCCTTGAACTTCACACCGGGTGCCCGCCCCACGACCACCCCTTCTTCCATCAGGTTTTGGCATTCGGGGCATAGAAGACCACTGCTCACCCCGTCACTCTCGCAGGTCCTAGCGCGATTGTGGTGAGGAAAGCCCAAACCGGAGATTCCCCGCGAAACCCGCTCGAGCCACAGGAGGTCGATGGCGCAGGACTCCAGGCCGCCCGGAACATCCGGAACTGCCGCTGTCGTCGAGGTCGATCTCGCGGATGTGCGCGCGCTTCCGCCGCGCCGCGGCTGGCAGCGTGGGAGCCTTCAAGGGTGGCGACTTTCGGTGTGCATGCGTCCTGGCGCTCGGAGTCGGACGTACCCGACGATGCAGTCCTGATGGTCAACGAGATCTTCAGCCCTGACGACGAGGATTTATGCACGTGGGTGGATCAGGCTGAGCCACGACGCATCGTTGTGACCTTCGACGTCGAGAGCGCCACCTACGCCACTGCTGCTCTTGAATGCCTGACGGCGGTCGCGGGAGTGCCCAAGATTGAGCCGCGTCTTGGCACGCTTGAGGAGGTTGGGGCGACGGACGAGGAGGGATACCTCGTCGTGAGCGCTGACGACTTCGAGGAGCTCAGCCACCTCGCGGACTGAAGCGTCCTATGCCGCGCTGCGTATCGACGGAAGGGCCCGCCACCCACCGAGGACTATGGAACGTGAACTATTTGCCGCAAGTTCGTCGACGCAGGGCCGCAAGGAAGCTCTTGAGTCGAGGTCGAGCGGAGTGCGTGTGTCAACGGTGTGCGGTGCCGCGTCAGTGTCGTTGGCGAATCCTCACGCTCCATGTCGTGAGGATGATCACTGCGAGCGCTGCTGCGACGGCGAGTGTGACTTGCATGGGCCAGGGCTGGATGTGGCCGGAGCCAGTCGATCTGGCCAGAGCGGCGAGGGTGGCTGGCGCGGCGAGCCCTGGCAGGATGCTCCACCAGTGAGGCTGGGTGGCAAGCGCGCCGAGCAGTCCCATCACGAGGCCGGTGGGGACAGCGAGCGCGGCCCAGTAGAGCACCTCGTCGGTCGACAGTGCGGCGTATCCACTGGTCGAGTCGATCAGGTAGTAGGAGAGGTCTGCGATGAGGAGTGTCGCGACTCCCACCAGTGGACCGCTCCAGATCTTGCCGGTGAGAAAGCCGGCGATGAAGGCCGTGATCGCCCATGCTCCCGGGGTGCCGAGGACCGCTGCAAGGACCTCCAGCGCGAACACCCCGCCGCCGGGATTGAGTGATTGTGGGCTGTACGGCGAGCCGAGCACGTTGCTTAGCGAGTTCAGCCCACCCAGCAATAAGCCCCCAACTGCAGCGATGATCGCGATCCTGACTGACGCTTGTGCATCGCGGAGCGAGCGTCGACCGTTGGTGGCGGCGAGGTCGTCAGGCTGCATGCCTTCCAGTCTGCCAGCGCGCCTGGCGGGTGACCCGCGGCCGGACCATGCCATGCTTCTGCGGGTGCAGATCGGGTACGTCGGCAGCTGAAGCTTGACCGGCTTGCAACACTCGTTGTCGTGATCAGCCGCCGCGACCTGTTGGCCACCACCGGTGTTCTCGCCAGCGGCCTCGCCGCCGCGACCCTGGTGGGCTGCTCCGGGGGGCCGAGCATCCCGCGTCCGACCGCTTCCCCCATCGGGCCCGTCAAGGACCAGCTCGACGAGGTGCTGAAGATCATCGCGAATGGCTCGTCGAACTTCGGGGTGTATGTGGAGGACGTGCGCAGCGGCGGCAGGTACAGCTTCAGAGGCGATTACGCCAGTCAGAGTGCGTCGATGGCCAAGCCGATGATCGTCGCGATGGCCCTGCGTAAGGCACGCGCGGACGGCCAGGCGCTGAGCGCGGAGAACACCGAGTTCGCCCGCAAGGCGATCACGCACTCCGACAACGCCGCCGCGCAGGCGTTGTGGGAATACGCGGGCTACCAGACCTACCACACGCTCGCCCACGAGTTGGGCATGGCCCACACCCACCTTGATGAGAACAAGACCGACCAGTGGAGCTGGACATGGACCACGCCGTCGGACCAGGTGCTGCTGGTGAAGACCCTGGCCACGGGTGGTTCGGAGGCTCTCACCGACGACGAGGCCGCGTTCATCTACGACCTGATGTGCCACGTGGAGGATGACCAGAGCTGGGGCGTGGGGCAGCCGAAGGCGGACAGCGTGAAGGTGCACCTGAAGAACGGCTGGGTGCAGTTCAAGTCGACCGACGGACTGTGGGCGGTGAGTTCGATGGGCGACGTCGGCGGCGACGGGCGCGACTACCGGCTGTGTGTGATGACCCGCGTCCCCGACTTCGACACCGGCCGGGCCGTCACCAGCGAGGTCGGCAAGTGGGTGTTCACGATTCTCGGCTCTGGAAAGCTGTAAGCCGAAGCCGAAACGGTCCCGCGCGATAGGCAACGCCCGACGGCGGTGCGCGCTTACCAGATATCGCTCTCCCACCGGCGATCTGCGCACGCCGGAATAGGATCCTCCAGGTCGTACCAATCACCTAACGACGGAATCGACGACGCAGCCGGCGCGTGAGGTCGAGAGGTGAGGATCATCGCACGGGAGGCGGCCGGATACAGGCGAGCGAACTTTCGGCAGACTTGCAGCGCCGGGCAAGCATGAACGTCCGTAGATCGGCTACAAGCGGTCAAATTGTTGGAAGGTCGAGAACGGCCGGCCCAGCACTCTCGTGCAGTAGGGGCAGGCCATCGAAGGCCCGCTCTTGCCGCGCTACGCGCGGGTGCCTTAAGTCGGAGGATCTTGCTCGAATCCGGAGACCAGCGATTCGAAGCGCGGATGATCCTGAGGTCTGTGGTCGAACCCAGGAACTTGTATGTGCTGGGCTCCAGCTTTTCTGAGCCGCGCTGCAATCGCCTCGTACTCGTCGTTCCAGGCGCCTGTTACCACCAGCGTGGGAGTCTGCGCGAACGTGGCGACGGTGACGTCATGCCCCCAAGGTTGCGGCACGGCGCAGAAGCGTGCCGCGAAGACTCGCTCGTGTGCCCACCGATCACGGGACGCGCTCCGCCCGAACATCATGGGCGAGACGATCTTCCAGTAGCCGTAGAGATCCCCATCGTTGGCGAGTTCCCGTGCCGTCGTCATTGCGCCGATGTGGATCTCGATTGCTGGCTCACCGCGTGCGAAATCGTACAAGGCCGGTTCCACCAGCACGAACCGTGACACCTCAACCCGCCCTGCTCTCGCAGCCAGTGCTGCCACAACCGCACCCAGCGAGTGCGCGACCACGACGACGGGGACGTCCGGCGCCTGCTGGGCAACCGCATCAGCCTTGGCTTGTATGTCGGCATGGGCGGAATGATCGACATAGTCGTTGGAGTCGATCCGCACATAGTGATCCCGGGCCAGCCTCGTGGAGTCCCGCCAGCCGACCACCGGCGGCACGGGTGGCAGCGGCACCATCGCCTGACGGTCGGCGGTGATCCGGTCGGTCGGGGCGCAGCCCAACGCGCGACGCTGCCTGGTGTTCACCACCTGGAGCCAGTCGTCGAGCTGGGTGTTGAAGTCGGCCGGGCCGCTGAACGTGCGGCCGGGCAGGAACGAGCGCTCCAGGTGGTCGTGGCATCGTTCGATCAGCCCCTTGGCTTCGGGGTCGGCCGGGCGGCACACGATCACTTTCACCCCGAGGGTGCCGCGGAACGCCTGGCACTCCTCGGTCAGCTCGACCCGGCCGCCGCGCCACCGGCCGATCGCGCCTTCGCCGTCCCACACCAACACCCGAGGGGTCGCACCGAGACCGTCGATCAGCTGCCACCAGCCGGCGAACAGGTCGTACTTGACCCTGGAGGGAACCAGGATCGCCGAGAGCCAGCGCGAGTAGCCGGTGATCATCGTCAACACCGGCAACTCCTTCGGCCCACGCACCTGCCCGTGACCGACCGGCAACTAGATCGGCGGGAACCAGAAATCGCACTAGGCGATCTCCCCAGCCTGGTACGTCGTGCGGGAGGCCGGGCCCGGAGGCAGGTACGCCGGGCGGAGCTCGGCGACTCGTTCCTTCAACACCGTGATCCCGCGCGTCCAGCCGATCCGTTCCGCGATCACCGTCGACGGCATCGTCGGCACCTCCGCCAACAGTTCCCGGATCCGCGGCTCGACCACATCCACCGCCGACCCCTGCGGCGTCCGGACGTACCGCGGCGGGCCGTCGGACGCGATCGCCGACCTCACCGTGTTCCGCGAGATCCCCAACCGGCGAGCGATCGCCTTGATCGCCATCCCTTCGGCCCGATACAACCGGCGGATCTCAGCCCAGTCCTCCACGCTCAACACTCCCCACGACCCCCTCGACTCGGATGAGTCGAGAGTCAGCCACGGGGGTCAACATTCCAGCGGCGACACAGGGTTAGCTTTCAACCGGCGCCGACACGGCTGAGGCGATTCTCGCGAAGTACTCGAATCTTGTGATCCGCAGCGACTCAGCTCCTCGGCAAGAGCTCTGGCTTGACGGCAAACGAGCAGCCGAGGAGGCTGATCGTGATTGGTGTGCGGCCTATGAGGCTCGTTCAGGCCAGGTCCTCACGCCTGTCGGTGGTACTCCCATGCGACCATCTACGTCGACGAGGCTGGTCGATTCTGGGGAGGTTTCGACTTCGAGTACGGACTCGTGGGCGACTCGATCGAGGAAATGGTGAATGGTCTAGGGCGTGTCTCCTAAATGGATCGGGTGTCACGCGAAACGATCTGGGTGTGTCTCGTGATGCTGTTCTGAGTGATGCCCAGTGGGATCGGATCGTGGGGTTGTTGCCGTCGTCGGTTGGCCGTCGGGGTCGGCCGTTTCGGGATGATCGTCGGGTGGTGGAGGGTGTGATCTGGCGGTACCGGGTCGGGGCGCCGTGGCGGGATGTGCCGGCGGAGTTCGGGCCGTGGCAAACCCTGTGGAAGCGGCATCGGCGCTATTGCGGCGACGGGACCTGGGACAAGGTGTTGGCCGTGCTGCTGGCCGAGGCCGACGTGGCTGGCCGGATCGACTGGGCGGTGAGTGTGGACTCCACGATCAACCGTGCCCATCAGCACGCGACGAACCTGGCCCGGGACACAGGGGGCTGGATCGAACTACAAGAATCTGCTGGTGGAGCCGGCTGATCACGCGATCGGCCGCTCACGAGGGGGTTTGTCGACCAAGATCCACCACCTCGTGGACGGCAACGGGCTCCCGCTGGTCGTGCTGATCGGGCCCGGGCAGGCCGGCGACTCGCCGATGTTCGAGGTCCTGATGGACCACCTCCGGGTCGCTCGCCGCGGGCCGGGTCGGCCGCGGTCCAGGCCGGATCGGATGCGTGCGGACAAGGCGTACTCCTCGCGGGCGATCCGGACCCATCTGCGCCGACGCGGGATCGTGGCGGTCATTCCCGAGCCCGATGACCAGAAGGGCCACCGCAAACGACGCGGCGCCCGGGGTGGCCGCCCGGTCAGCTACGACACCGACGACTACAAGAACCGCAACGTGATCGAACGCGGCTTCAACCAAGCCAAGCAATGGCGCGGCCTGGCCACCCGTTACGACAAACTCGCCCTCACCTACCGCGGCGGCGCCGTCCTCCGAGCCATCACCCTGTGGCTGCAGGCATTAGGAGACACGCCCTAGTTCTCGAGCCTGGGAGCCGACGTTTCGATCACCAGGTGCCACGCTGACTGGCCACAGTCCAAGCCAAGCCGCTGGCGACGAACCCTTCGCCAGCAACGTCCCCTTCTGAGTTCCTAAGGAATTTCAAGCTGCTCGGGGCGGTTTAGGCTTGGTTTCGGCAGGCCGGGATGTTGGAGCGCTTAGCGACTTCTGTTGCTCCCGGTCTGCCTTGTGGTTGGTGGCGCGGTAGTAGCGGGCCTTGGCCTTCTTCTTCGGCACCTGGTGGTGCTCGGCGACGATCCGTTTGCCCTCGGCCATGGTCAGTGGTGTGCCGTCGAGGTCGCGGATCTGGTAGGGCTGGCCGAGGCGCCAGCAGGTCGCGATCCGGGTCTGCAGGATGGTCGCGATGTGGCACACGGCCGAGTCGTGGTGCCGGTCGGCGGCGATCAGCCGTTTGTATTTGGCGGCGAGTTGGGGGTCGAACTTGCGGGCTTGTTCGGCGGCCATCCAGGCAGCCTGGCGCAGCAGCGGATCGCCGGCTTTGGTGAGCCCGCCGGGTTTGTCGGAGGTTCCGGACTGGTTCACTTTCGGTACCAGCCCGGCGTAGGAGCGGATCGCGGCCAGGCTGGTGAACCGTTGGGGGTCGCCGAGTCGGCCGGCGATGATGGCGGCGATCACTGGGCCGACGCCGGGGGTGGAGCGGATGATGCCGGCCGAGTCGGCTTCGGCGTACAGGTTCGCGATCCGCTCATCCAGATCATCCATCTGTGCGGTGAGGACTTGGGCTTGTTCGGCTTCGACGGCGATATCGGCGGCCAGCTCGGCGAAGTCCATGCCGTCCCCGTCCCACAGCTGCAGGGTTTCGTGGGCGGCGGCGATGAGTTCAGCAGCTTTGCCTTCGCGCCAGTGTCCGTGGGAGTAGCGGCGCAGGAACCGGCCTAAACGGGCTTGTCCGAGCCGGATGACGGTGTTGGGGTCGGCGTAGCGGGCCAGGAAGTGCAGCGTGGCGTGGCCATAGTCGGTACCCAACGAGTCGTACCAGGCCGGCCCGAGCAGTTCGAGCTGGGCATCGATGCGGTGGAAGATCGCCGCACGCCGTTTCGCCAGCGAGGAGCGTTGTTTCACGATCCGGCGTAACGGGTCCGCCGGCCCGTCACCGGCATACTCCCGCAGCCCTTCGGGGTGCAACAGCGGGAGCCGTGCCAGGATCGCCGAGTCGAGCCGGTCGTTCTTGGTGTGCTTGGCGTAATAGGCGCGCAGGTCGGCCGACTGAGTGGTGGGCACCAGCACGACCCGGGCATCACGACGGCGGAACCAGGCGGCGACCACGATCCACACATTCCGGGTCGGCTCCAGCACCACCGTCAACTCCTGGGGCGGACAGTCGATGTCACGCCACAGCTTCTCCAGATCAGCGGGCCGGGTGAACAAGCTCCGACCCCGCCACACCAACCCACCATCCGGGCCCGCCAGCGACGCCACGTGCGCCGCCCGGCAAGCCAGATCAATCCCCAACGTCATCGGCATAACAGGCTCCGGTTCCTCGAGTCACGACGGGTTGCTTCGACCCAGGACCGGCAACACCCAGACATTGGCAAGTAGGAGTCCGATGGCTCCAAGTTCCTGAACAGGGACACCGCTTCCCATCGAAGCACCCCGGTGGCGACCGCTCAGAAGAAAGAGATCACACCGTGTCCCAGCCGCAAGATCAGACCGCTCACCGAGGCACCAATCAACCTAAATGCCGCACGCCGCGTGGTCGTTGGGAACCTACTGCGGTCCGGGCGAAAGGTCTCACGGCACCGATCGTGCCGGAACGCACCATTCACCGGTGCGCCGCCGAGATCCTCCGTACCGTGGGATTCGTGCAGTGGCCTCTCTTCCCGACGCAGCCGGATGGCCCCCAGCCGGAATTGCTCCTTCCCCCGCCAGCCCCTTGGGCCGGCGAGGCGTTGCGCGCAGAGTTGACCGATCGCCTTCGACCGCGAGAAGTGCCGGTGTGGGTGGGACGGCCTGTCGGACCGCCAAGGCAAGGCTTGGACTGGTACCGGCTTCGCGTCGGTACGACCCTCGCATTGTTTGGTGCGCTGTTCATCGTGGTGGGCGTTAACCCCCCGAACGTTGTGCCTGCCGCAGTCGGCGCAATCCTCACGCTGCTAGCTGGGGTCACCCTTGCCGGCCCACCCATTCGCCGCGCCCGCCGGAGACGCCGAACCTGGTGGGTGCTGACCTCGGATCGCCTTGGTGGCTTGTGCTTGGCGAAACCGACAACCGAAGTCTGGATCGAACGCGGCCATGTGAGAGAGGTTGTGGTGCGGGGACTTCGTCGGGACGGCACGGGAACGGTCATCGTGAAGACCGAGCCCAACCAGTCGTTCGAGAACCATGGCCTCGATTTCATGATCGGGGTTGCCGTGGGGCGGGTGTCGGACGCTGAGCTCTTGGCCGAGCAGGTCCGTCTGCTTCGGTACGAACTCAGCTAGAGGAGGTCCCTTTGCGGCGCCGGGCCGTCGCCCATTGCACTGACATGCCGCACCTCGCGCGGCTCGCCCGTCAGCTGCTT
>JAGQUI010000659.1 GCA_020438595.1 Propionibacteriaceae bacterium
CGAGTCCGATGACGTTGCCGCCCGAGGCGGTCCAGGCCATCGACAGGGCGTCCATGGCGGTGGTCTTGCCCGATCCGGCCGGTGCGATCGCGAGCTGGACCCGAGCGCCGGAGGACGCCATTTCGCGGACCAGGAGGGCTTGTCCGGGATTGAGCTGGACCCGGTTGGCTGCGCATTCGAGCAGGGCCAGATCGATCGCGGTGGGATCGGCGACCATGCCGCCGTGTTGTCCGGCGGCGTTGACGAGGCGTTGTTCGGCCTGCAGGACGCGGCCGGAGGTGAACAGTTGGGAGCCGGCGACGTAGTAGACGCTGTCGCCATTCATCCGGCTTAGAGGGGCGGGTTCCTCGACGCCATCCGTGGTTCGGGTGATCGGGACCGACCGGGCGATGGCGGCGGCGACAAGGTGGTCGACCCACCAGCGGGTGTGCTGCGGGGGAGCCTCGGCAGCCCGAACCTGCCGGAGTGCTTCGGCGCGCAGGTGCCAGTTCTGCCAGGTCGACCGGTTGGCCTCCATCCGAGCCAGCATCGCCTCCACCGTCTGGTCGAACCACTCTCGGTCGAGTGCTTTGGGCGCGTCCCGGCCGGGGTGTAGAGCATGGTGGATCATCGTGCGGAGTTGGCGTTCTCCGCCGAGGACCTCGAGTGCCTGGGTGTGCCAGGTGGTGCGTTGTTCGGCCAGGGTGCGGGGGTCGTGCTTGTCGTCGCGGGTCTCCAGGGTGGCCTGCTGGGCGAGCGCGATCTCCTCGACCGGGGTGGGCGGACGGCCGTGGTCACGCTGGAACGCGGCGGACAGGACCCGGCGGCGGGCCTCGATGCTCTGCCGTCGCTGCGACCACCGCTTGTTCAGGCTGTCGTCGATGCCGACGATCTCGCGGACGGGGAGCTTGCGCCGGTCGGGGTTGGGCCGTTCGGCGAACCGGACGCCAAGGGTTGCGGTGAGGTGTTGTTCGAGGGCGGTGTTGTAGGTCTCCGAGGCGGACACGATCGCTTTGAACAGGACGCGTCCGTCGATGGACAGCCAGCGTCCGTCGGTGACGGTCTGGACCTTATTGGCGACCGCGACGTGGGTATGCAGATCAGGGTCGCCGGCGCGAGAGTCGCGGTGCACGAACGCGGCACCGATCAAGCCGCGGACGTTGACCTGGTTCACCCCGCCCGACCCGGTACGGGTGTACAAGGCGGTGCGTTCGATGAAGGAGAGGGCCTCAGCGACCGCGGCGTGGTGCGCACGTTCAATCGCTGCTGCCGTCGCCGGGCCCGCGAGCGCCCACAAGCTGGACACGCTCTTCACCGGCGAGAAGGTCAGGTCAAACCCTGCCACCGCGCTCGTCCTCTGCTTCGACAGCTTCGCGATATGTCCGGCCAGTTCCCGCTGATCCAGCGGATCTCGTCCGTACTGGTCACGGAACATCTCCAACGCCACCTCGGTCCGGATCCGGGCCCGGTCCTCAATCGAGTTCGCCGCCCTGACGGGCAGTCCGCGGGAGGAGTTGAGTTGTTCGAGCCGGCGGGCGACCTCGATCCGGAACGGGCTCACATCGTCGGGATAGACAGCGAACGGCTTCCCGAGCCGGGTCGCTTCCAGGTAGTCGTCCTCGGTGGAGTCAGTGCCTTCCA
>JAGQUI010000660.1 GCA_020438595.1 Propionibacteriaceae bacterium
GAATCGGGGCTGACGCAGCCGGCGGCGACCGCTGCCATCGGCCCGTCGCCCCCGCCCGCGACCACCCTCGTCCCGGGCCGCAGGCCGAGTTCGTCCGCGGCCGCGGCGGTGAGCCCGCCGACGACGTCGGTGGACTCGACGATCTGTGGCCACAGGGCCGCCTCCACACCGGCCGCGGCCAGCAGGCCGGGTGACCAGTCGCCCGTGACGAGGTCGTAGGCGCCGGTGTGCGACGCGTCGGAGCGGTCGGTGACCACGCGCCCGGTGAGCCGGCTGTTCACGTAGTCCTTGGCCATGCACAGCTTCGTGGCCCGCTCGTACGCGGCGGGCTCGTGGTCGCGCACCCACATGAGCTTCGGCAGGATGTAGGAGGCGGCGATCCGGTTGCCGGTGATCCGGTAGCCCTCGGCCGCACCGACGGCGTCCGCGAGGGCCGCGGCCTCGGTGGTGGCCCGCTGGTCGGACCAGATCATCGCCGGACGCAGCGGCTCGCCGGCCGCGTCCAGGAGCACCAGGCCCATCATGTGGCCCGACACGCAGATCCCGTCCACCTGTTCGGGCGTCGTGCCGGTGCGGGCGAGCAGTTCGCGGGTGGTCGCGACGACCGCTCGCCACCAGTCCCGCGGATCCTGCTCGCTGGTGGTGTCGGCGGCGTAGTGGGTGGGGTAGGTCGCGGACGCCGCGGCCAACAGCCGCCCGTCCGCGGAGTGCAGGGACGCCTTGTTGCCGGAGGTGCCCAGGTCGTGCGCGATCAGCATGGCTCGGTCCTCTTGGAATTGGGAGGTGGGGACGGCCCCTCGCGAGGCCGCCCCCACCCGGGTAACGCTAGCGATTCCTCAACGGATCACTTGTACAGGACCGCCTGGATCTTCTCGTCGTTGATGTTGCTCTTGTCGTACCAGTAGAAGCCGGTGTCGATCGTCTTCTCCAGCGACTTGCCGTTGATCGCGTCGACCGCGGCCTGCACGACGGCCTCACCCATGCCCACCGGGTTCTGGGTGATGGCGCCGGCCATGGTGCCGTTGGTGATGGCGTCGATCTGGGCCTGACCGGAGTCGAAGCCGACGAGCACCACGTTCTTGGCCGCGTCGCCCATCTCGCCGACGCCCTTCACCGCACCGATGGCCGAGCCCTCGTTGGAGCCGAAGATGCCGGCGATGTCGGGGTTGGCCTGGATCATGCTCTTGGCGATGTCGGCGCTCTTGGCCTGGTCACCGCTGCCGTACTGCGGGTCGAGCAGGGTCACGTCGGGGCAGTTGGCCTGGATGCCCTCGATGAAGCCGTCGCGGCGGTCGGTGCCGGACTTCGAGACCTGGTCGTGCACGATCATGCCGACGGTGCCCTTGTTGCCGATCAGCTCGCACATGTGCTTCGCGGCCTCCGCGGCAGCGGCCTGGTTGTCGGTCGCGGCCGTGGTCAGCGGGATGTCGGAGTCGACGCCGGAGTCGAAGGCGATCACCGGGATGTTGGCGGACTGGAACTGCTGCAGGACGGATGCGGCGGCCTTGCTGTCCAGTGCGGCGAAGCCGAGCGCGGCCGGGTTCTTGGCCAGGGCGTTCTGCAGCATGGTCATCTGGGCCTCGACCTCGGTCTCGGACGCCGGGCCGTCGAAGCT
>JAGQUI010000661.1 GCA_020438595.1 Propionibacteriaceae bacterium
TGGTCACGTCCAGTCCGAGCACGTAGTAGCCGAAGGCGGCCACCACCGCGATCGACAGGCCCACCCCGACGGTGGCCAGCAGGAGCGCCGCCGGCAGGGCTCCCCTGATCTCCGACCAGCGGGTGTTGAAACCGCCCTCGCCGAGGATCAGGACCAGCGCGGCGAAGCCCAGGGCGTGGGCGAGGTTGGCGTCCTCGAAGTCGTAGACGACCGCGCCCAGCACCGCGCCGAGACCGAGGAACAGGAGCAGGGACGGCAGGCCCAGCCGCGTGCCCAGCCGGGCCGCGATGACCGCCACGAGCAGGGTGACCGAACCAAGCAACAAGACCTGGTCCAGTTCCACGCGCGCCTCCCCTTTCCCGGATTGTAGGGGAGAAGTCCCGACGAGTGCGGCGGCGTGGAATGGGGACGGTTCCTTTTCGCGTCGCTCCGGGCCGGTCGACCCGGGAGCGACGCGGAATGAGAACCGTCCCCATTCCACGCCGGTGGTCCACAGCCGGACCCGCGGGGACGGTCAGCCCTTCGGAGGGGTGTACTGAATCAGCTGAACAGCTCGCGGGCCCGGCCGGCGGCAACCACCGCGTCGAGGTCACCACCCACCTGGGCGGTGACGGCAGCGGCCACCGCTCCCTCGACGAGCGGGCCGTCGGCGAACCTCACGTGCGCCGACTCGTCCTCGTCGAGGAAATCGAGTACCGATTCCACCGTCATGGTGGCCGACCCGAGGTCGGTGAGGATCGCGACGTCGTGACCGGCCGCTCGCAGCTCGGTCACGGCGTCGTTGACCTTGTCGAACGACGTGCCGATACGGCCGTCATCGGTGCCGCCGGCCGCCCTGAGGGCGACGTCCTTCGCCATCTGGGCGGCCAGCTCCACCACCCCCTCGGCGAGTTGCACCGAGTGGGAGACGATCACGAGAGCGACACCCACCTACGCCTCCGCGGCGTCCGCGGCCGCGCCGAGGATGTACGCGGTCGAGGTGGCCCCGGGATCCTGGTGACCGATCGAACGCTCACCCAGGTAGGACGCGCGGCCCTTGGTGGCCAGCATCGGAATGGTGGCCTCGGCGCCCGACGCGGCGGCGTCGGCCGCCGCGCGCAGGGTCGCCGCGGGGCTCGCCCCGCCCTCGGCCGCGGCCTTCGCCGCCTCGAGGGCAGGGGTCCAGGCGTCCACCATCGTCTTCTCGCCCGTGGTCGCCTTGCCGCGGGAGACGATGCCGTCCAGGGCGCCCTCGATCAGCGCGACCACCCCGTTGCTGTCCAGATCGCCCTCGCACGCCTTCGCCGCTCTCAGGAACGCCGTCCCGTAGAGCGGGCCGGCGGCGCCGCCGACCTTGGACATCAGGGTGGATGCCACCACCTTCAGTACGCCCTGGACATCGGCGATGCCGCCCTCGTCCAGCTTGGCCACCACGGCCTTGAAGCCGCGGTCCATGTTCTCCCCGTGGTCGCCGTCACCGATGGCCCGGTCGAGGTCGATCAGTTCCATTCGGTGCTCGGCGAGCACGGCCTGGGCGTCGCGAATCCACGCCTCCGCCCAGGCGAGGGACAGTGTGTCGCTCACGTGCCGCTACCTCACAGGCCCCGACGCAGGGCCGGGGTCAGCACCGGCG
>JAGQUI010000662.1 GCA_020438595.1 Propionibacteriaceae bacterium
GATCAGGGCGGCCGCCGACGAGGCCGTCGTCCTCGGGTGCAACGTGGTCGGCCACCTCGCCGCGGGACTGGTCGAGGCTCAGCGCACAGGGGACGACACCTCCGGGCGGGTCTGGGAACGCACCCGCCGGATGGGCGTCAACAGCCTCGCGTTCCGGCTCGCCCAGCACCGCCGCTTCTTCACCCTGGACGCCGACTGCATCGCCAGCACCCCGCAGACCGACTGGCAGAAGAATCGCCAGTTCCTCGACCTCGTGGCACGCTCCGGCACCGCCCTGTTCGTCTCGATCGATCCGGCGACCAGGTCCGATGCCGTCGACGCCGACCTGTCCACGGCCCTGCGGCTCGCCCTGGACGGCGGCGCTCCGCGCGGCGTGGAGCCGCTGGACTGGCTGCACACCACCACCCCGGCCCGCTGGCGCTGCGGCGAGGAGGAACACACCTACGACTGGTACGGGCCGGCCGGGGCCGACCCCTACGACCTCACCGACGCCGAGCCCACGGCCGGCGTTCGGGATCCGATCCCCACTCGCTGAACGGAAGCATCATGAGCGGAGCACTGCTCGCATCGACCAGCCTCTTCGAGGACACCTTCGGCACGCCGGCTCAGGTGATGAGCCGTGGGCCCGGCCGGGTCAACCTCATCGGAGAGCACACCGACTACAACGACGGCTACGCGCTCCCGTTCGCCATCGATCGCTCGACGGTCGCCGGCGTCCGCTTGCGCGAGGATCGCACGATCCGGCTTGCCACGGCCTTCGCGCCGGGCGTGGTGGAGACCCACCTCGATGACCTGGCGGACGCCGGAGGCCTCGGCTGGGCCGCGTACCCGATCGGTGTCGTGCTGGCGTTGGGTGACCTCGGCGCAGACCTGGCGAGTGTGCCGGGGTTCGACGTCGCGTTCAGTTCGGATGTGCCGGTCGGTGCCGGGTTGTCCTCCTCGGCGGCGATCGAGAGCGCGATGGCGGTCGCGCTGGACCGCCTCTGGCAGCTGCACTTCGACCGACGGACCCTGGCCCGGGCGGGCCAGAAGGCTGAGAACGAGGTCGTCGGAGCGCCAACGGGCATCCTGGACCAGTCGGCATCCCTGCTCTCCCAGACGGACTCGGCGGTCCTGCTGGACTGCCGTTCGTTGACGACCTCCCCGGTGCCACTGGCGTTGGAGGAGCACGGGTTGTGCGTGCTGGTGATCGACACGAAGGTCAGCCACGCCCATGCTGACGGCGGCTACGGAGCCCGACGGTCAGCGTGCGAGCAGGGCGCTCGACGGCTCGGGGTGAGCGCCCTGCGCGACGTCAAGCCGGCCGACCTCGATTTCGCCCGGGTCCGGCTGGACGACGTGACGTTCCGGAGGGTCCGACACGTGGTCACCGAGAACCAGCGGGTCCTCGACACCGTGGACCGCCTCGCCACCAGGGGCCCGACCGCGATCGGGGAGCTGCTGGTCGCCTCCCACGCCTCGATGCGCGACGACTTCGAGATCTCCACTCCCGAACAAGACAGACGGCAGCCTGCAGCGATTCTTGGCAAAGCATCTGAACGTCGAGATTGGCCTGGCTCTTCGGTCTGATCGGTGGGCCGGCGCGGATTACTGGGAGGCGT
>JAGQUI010000663.1 GCA_020438595.1 Propionibacteriaceae bacterium
GATCGCGACGTCGCCGTCGGGCAGGACGCGACCGGCGATGGCCATCTCGAAGGTGGCCTGGTCCATCTGGTCGACGGTCGGGAAGCCGACCCACTGGTCACCGATCAGGGCGATCCGCAGACCGCCGACCGGGCCGGAGAACGGCAGGCCCGCGAGCGTGGTGGACGCCGAGCCGGCGTTGATCGCCAGCACGTCGTAGCGCACGTTCGGGTTCAGGGCCATCACGGTGATGACGACCTGGACCTCGTTGCGCAGGCCCTTCACGAAGCAGGGACGCAGCGGACGGTCGGTCAGGCGGGCGGCGAGGATGGCGCCCTCGGACGGGCGGCCCTCGCGGCGGAAGAAGGAGCCGGGGATGCGGCCGGCGGCGTACATCCGCTCCTCCACGTCCACGGTCAGCGGGAAGAAGTCGATGGCGTCACGCGGGTTCTTGGCCGCGGTGGTCGCCGAGAGCAGCATGGTGTCGCCGTCGAGGTAGACGGCGGCCGAGCCGCTCGCCTGCCGGGCCAGCAGCCCGGACTCGAACCGGACGACGTGCTTGCCCATCGGGCCGTTGTCGATCACGGCCTCGGTGAAACGAAGGTCAGGACCTTCCATTGGGGTTCCTTTCGGGTTTGCGCCCCGCCCCTACCCCGTCCGGTCTTCGATCGAGGCTCGCGGGGGGCCGTCGGCGACGGCTGCCCGAAAGTCACTACCGAGGACCAAACCAGGTGGCGTGGGGCTCGTTCTTTCAGTTGTATGCACGACCAGCCGGTGACGGGAACCCGTCACCGGCTGGTCGTCAGGCTGGTGTCACCGACGCAGGCCGAGGCGCGCGATCAGCGAACGGTAGTGCTCAACGTCGTTCTTCATCACGTAGTTGAGCAGGCGGCGGCGCTGGCCGACCAGGAGCATCAGCCCGCGGCGGCTGTGGTGGTCGCCCTTGTGCTCCTTGAGGTGTTCGGTCAGGTGCGCGATCCGCTTGGTGAGCAGCGCGATCTGGACGTCCGGCGAACCGGTGTCACCCGGGGTGATCGCGTACTCTTCGATGATCTTCTTCTTCGTGTCAGCGTCCATCTACCGCTGCTCTCCTCTCGGTATTCCCGTTGCGCGGCGCTCCCCTGCCCGGTGGGCACGATGTCGAGATCGAGGATCGTCGGGAGCTCTTGGGCGTCCGCGGCCGTCGTGACGGCGGGTCGAGTCTACCGGGTGGGCGCATTCCCGGCCAATCGGGCGTGGCAAGCCACGAAGCCGCCCGGGACTGGCGTCCAGTGGTACTTCTGACCACTACGCTACCGACCGTCGGTTTCCACAGATCTGGAAGGACTGTCAACGAAGATGCAGATCGGGATCCCCAGGGAAACACTCGCGGGCGAGACCCGGGTCGCGGCGACACCGAAGACCGTTACCCAACTGATGAAGCTCGGCCACAACGTGGTCGTCGAGGCCGGAGCGGGCGCGAAGTCCTCCTACCCCGACGCTGATTTCGAGGCCGCGGGCGCGACGATCGTCGACACGGCGCAGGCGTGGGGCGCCCCGGTGGTCGCCAAGATCAACGCGCCGACGACCGCCGAGATCGCCAGGTTGGCGGACGGAGCGACGCTGATCTCGCTGATCGCCC
>JAGQUI010000664.1 GCA_020438595.1 Propionibacteriaceae bacterium
CTCATCGCCGTCTGGGCGGCATCGAGGGTGTCGGGTTCGGGGAAGACGCTCGCCACCGAGCCGATGTCGGTGAGGAACCTCGTGCCGAAGCCGAACTTCTCGGCCTGCGCGTACAGGGCGTCGGCGCCGAGTTCCGCGCCGAGCCGCGCGAACGCCGGGTTGCAGGACGTCCGCAGGGCCTGGGCGAGGGTGATCTTCGTGCCGCCGCAGTTCTGCGAGATCACCTTTGTGGAGCCGGGCAGCTTGTACGAGGACGCGTCCACCTTCGTGTCAGCGGTCATGCCCGAGTCGAGCGCGGCCGCGGCCGTGACCAGCTTGAACGTGGAACCCGGCGAGTAGATCTCCTTGCTGGCGCGGTTCGACATCGGCTTGTCCGGGTCGGCGTTGAGCTTGTCCCAGGCCTTGGTGGAGTCGGCCAGGTCGTGGGTGGCCAGGTCGTTGGGGTCGTAGCTGGGGAAGGTGACCAGGGCCTTGATCGCGCCGGTCGTGTAGTCGATCGCGACCACGGCACCCTTGCGTCCGTCGAGGGCGTCCCAGGCGGCCTTCTGGGCCTTCGGGTCGAGCGTGGTCTGCACGGTGCCGCCGCGCTGGCTGGCGCCGGAGAGCGTGTCGATCAGCCGGGTCCAGAACTGGGAGTCGTCCACCCCGGAGAGCTGGGCGGAGTAGGTCGACTCCAGCGCGGAGGTCCGGTACAGGTAGGAGTAGAACCCCGTCACGGGGGCGTACAGCTTCCCCGAGGAGTAGCTGCGCTGGTACTTGTACTTGTCCTTCACCTCCTCCGACAGGGCGACCGGGGTGTTCCCGGCCATGATCGGGCCGCGGTCCTGGCCGAACCGGGCGTCGGCGACGCGGCGGTTCTCGGGACGCTCGTTGAGGTAGGCCTGCTGGCCCACGTACAGGTAGCTCAGGTTGGCCATCAGCGCGAAGAACATCACCATCGCGGTCACCGACACGGCGCGGATCGGGCGGTTCACGGCGTCCCTCCGTCCACGTCGTCGGGGGAGCCGGCGGCCTCGCTGGTCGGGTCGCCGTCCCGGTCGGTCGAGCCGGTCGAGACCACCGTGGTGTCATCGGCCGAGTCGTCGCCCGCGCCGGTCGGGACCTGGGCGGTGGCCTCGTCGGACGGCGGGAGCTGCACCGGCGCGGTGACGTCGTCGGCCACGGCCACGGCTGCGGCTGCCGGCACCCCTCCGGTCGGGCCGACCCCTTCGTTGGTCGGGCCGGTCGAGACCCCCACGGCGGCCCCGACCGGGACGACCTGGGTCGCCTCCGTGGCGAGCCACTGCTCGGCCTCGGCCGATACGTCGGCCACCGGGCTGCGCACCTGGTGGGTGATCACCAGCAGGAGCGCGACCATCACCCAGTTCGCGACCAGCGAGGAGCCGCCCTGGGACATGAACGGGGTGGTCAGCCCGGTCAGCGGCAGCAGCCGGGTGACGCCGCCGAGGATCGCGAACACCTGGATCGCGAACACGAAGGAGAGGCCGGCCACGAGCAGCTTGCCGAACGGGTCCCTGGGCACCAGGGACGCGGGCAGGCCGCGGGCTACGATCAGCCCGTAGACCAGCATCAGCGCGGTCAGGCCGGCGATGGC
>JAGQUI010000665.1 GCA_020438595.1 Propionibacteriaceae bacterium
GGCTGGACGCCGACCCGCTGCGCCTGGAGTGGATCGCGGGCCGGCGGGCCGAACTGGCCCACCTCACCCGCAAGTACGGCGACACCGTCGACGAGGTGCTCGCCTGGGCCCGGCAGGCCGCGGCGCGGGTCACCGAACTCGACGCGGGCGACGACCGGATCGGGACGCTGCGGGCCGAGGTGGCGGCCCTCGACGAGCGCCTCGCCGCCGCCGCCGCCCGGATCACCGCGCTGCGCACCGCTGCGGCGTCCGACCTGGCCGGGCTGGTCGCCGCGGAACTGACCGCGCTGGCCATGCCGAAGGCCCGGCTGGCGTTCGACATCACCCCGGCCGAGCTGGGCCCGCACGGCGCCGACCAGGTGAACCTGCTGTTCTCCGCCAACCCCGGGAGCGAGCCCGGCCCGCTGGGCAGGGTGGCGTCCGGGGGCGAACTGAGCCGCGTCCGGCTGGCCCTGGAGGTCGTGCTGGCGGACCAGGCCGACGGGGAGACCTTCGTCTTCGACGAGGTGGACGCCGGCGTCGGCGGTGCCGTCGCCCTCGAGATCGGGCGGCGGCTCGCCCGGCTCGCCGAGCGCTGCCAGGTGGTCGTGGTCACGCACCTCGCCCAGGTCGCGGCGTTCGCCGACCGGCACTACGTGGTGGCGAAGGCCGACGACGGCTCGGTGACCACCAGCGGCGTCCGGCTGGTCACCGACGCCGACCGGCTCGACGTGCTCGCCACGATGATGGGCGGCCTGGAGTCCAGCGAGTCCGCCGTGGCGCACGCTCGCGAACTGCTGGAGACCGTCCGCGCCTGACCCGCAGGGCAACCATTCGGCCGGCCCGCTGCGTATCCCCGGGTGGAGTGGAGCAGCACAGGCGGGAGCGGGCGATGCGCGTACGGATCATTCCGGGGATCGCGCTGGCGGGCGCGCTGGCGGCGTGCTCGGGCCCGGTGGTGAGCGACCTACCGAGTGGGTTGCCGGCTCCCACGGCGACCGTGATCGTCACGGCGACCGCGACGGCGACCGCGACGGCGACGGTGAGAGCGACGAAGGGGAGCGCGAAGCGCGACCGCAGGATCGGGCAGTTGGTCGCGAACCTGATCGACGCGTCGGACGACGATCGCAGGCCGGTTCGCCAGCGATACCTGGCACTGATCCGGCACGCCTCGTTCGACCCGCACGCCCGGGCGGATCGCGCCCTGACCCTCACGATCGACAAGGTGAGCTGGAACGATCGGTACCACGACGGCGGCAAGGCGGAGCCTCTCCTCAATCCCACTCAGAGGTGGGAGACGATCCGAATCCGCGCGGTGGCGGCAATCGTCGTACCCCGCGCCGTTCCGCAGGTGCTCACCACCGCCGAGTTCGTCGACTACGTCAACGGCCATGCACAGGGGTTGGACGCCGAGTACGTGTACCTGCCGCCCTTCAGGTTCTACTACGTCGGCGATCGGCCCGTGGCGATCCAGGAGCAGTACATCCCGTGATCGGGGTGACGGTCCGGTTACACGGTCTGTCCGCCGGAGCGTCGACTTGCTGGACGAAGCCTCGCGCCCTATAGGCTGGAATCCCGTGGGGAACTCGACTCAGACCAAGCATGTATTCG
>JAGQUI010000666.1 GCA_020438595.1 Propionibacteriaceae bacterium
GTGTCGAGGTGCACCGCGCCCTCGCCGTACACGCCCGGGCCGAACACGAGCGCACCCGAGTTGGGCCCGCCGTTGATGGCCAGGTCGATGAGGGTCAGCGAGCTGTCGTCGTGGGTGCTCTCGATCACGCCGGTGTCCGGGCAGGTCTGGGTGATGGTCGCGCCGTTGCCCTGGATCGTGAGGGCGGACGCCTCGGTGTGCGACAGCGGGCCACCGCACAGCGTGAGCGGGTACGCGCCCGCGGCGAGCACGATGGTGTCGTCCACGCCGTTGCCGTTGGCCGCCTGCACCGCTTCGCGCAGCGACGTGACCCCGTCGACCGCATTCACGACGTCGGCGAAGGTGGTCACGGTGAAGGTGGCGGCCCGGGCCGGCACCTGGCCCGCGACCAGCGGGCCGACCAGGCCCACAAGGAAGAGGCCCGTAAGAGTGGTGAAACGGACAGTTCGCGGTCTGGACATCCTCGCCCCCCGATTCCCCGGCACGCCTGCGCTGCGTACCGCTCGACGTAAGTCGAGAGGCGCGCGCCACCCCCGCTGATGCGTGAAAGAGCGGATCCACGCGCGGGCCAACCGCGCCACGGCCACCGTCCGGGGAATCCGGTGGGTGCCGCACTACGACAGGATGATCCCCACCAACTCACCCAGCGCCCGGATCCGGTAGCGCGCCCCGGAGAAGTCGGACGTCGCAGTGAAGTCGCTGTGGACGACCGCGCAGTCGATGCCCGCAGCCACGGCCGAAGCCAGCCCCCTGGCCGAGTCCTCGACCACCAACGCCTCCTCGCGGCCGGCCCCGAACCGCGCCAGCCCGGTCAGGTACGGCTCCGGGTGCGGCTTGGCCCTCTGGTAGTCCTCCCGGACAAGGACGAACTCCATGAACTGCCGAATCTGGCGGTGGGCGTGGATCAGGTCGAAGTCCACGCCCTTCGAGGTCGACACGATGCCCATCCGAGCGTGGCGGGAGAGTTCCGCGAGCGCTTCGACCACGCCCTCGATCTCGATGTCCTCGGTGCGCAGGTACTCCTGGTAGTAGCGGTCGCGGGCCGCGCGCATCCGGTCGATCGTCGGCTCGTCGACGCCCGCCGCCCGGGCCTGTACCCACGTGCCCAGCCCCTGGGCCATGTCCCCGAGGTACTGGTCCCTGTCCAGTGCCAGCCCCAGGTCGGCGAACGCGCGCTCGCCAGCCCTGTGGTACCAGGGCTCGGTGTCCACCAGCACGCCGTCGTGGTCGAGGAGCAGGTAACTCTTCACACCCGATTCTCCCCCGGCGGACGGCGCGGGACAGCCCCGGTCCGTCCTGCGTGGCCGGACGAGCAGGCGTAGGCTGGAAGGTGGCTCGGGGCCTTACCGGTCCCGCCGATGGGACGAGGGGGTCTTGTCATGAGCACAGTCCATTTCGCACGCGCCGCAGGGCTTTCGATTGCGCTGGTGGCGGGAGCATTCCTCGGCGGCCCAGCCGTCGCGGGAGCGGAGACGCCCGCACTCCCTGCAGTCGCGGAGGTCGCCGGGGCGGCGTCGACCATCGCCTACGACTTCAACGGGGACGGCCTGTCCGATCTCGCGGTCGGTGTCCCCGGTGAGGACATCAAG
>JAGQUI010000667.1 GCA_020438595.1 Propionibacteriaceae bacterium
CGCGGTCTTCACCTACACCTCGAACGACTTCGCGGTCACCGACCCCGTGCACGACAGCGTCTACGACGTGGCCACCACGGGCGCGGCCTCGACCATCTCGCTCCCGGCCACCGCGCCGGACGGCACGCGCCTGCATTTCGTGGCCGACGGCACGAAAAACGGGCACACGGTCACCTATCGTGACGTCACGACCGCGCTGACCACGGCGCTCACCGCTTCCAAGGTTCACGGCGTCACGGTCGTGTGCCGCAACAACGCCTGGGCCGTCACCGGGCTGTACGTCAGCCCGTGATCGGAGACACCATGAGCCACAGCCGCTACGACATGGACGCCCTCGTCCGCCACATCCACCAGCTCTCGCCCGGGGACAAGCGCCTCGACGCGGGGGAAACCGCCATGCTCGAGCAGCAGCTCGAGCAGATGCGGGCCACCGTCATGGAGGTCAAGTATGAAGACCTCCGCGCGCGCCGGTTCCTGCCGGTCGCGAACGACATCAACACCGGCGCGGAGTTCTTCTCCTACACCCAGACCGACGAGGTGGGCGAGGCGAAGATCATCCGCAACTACTCGGACGACCCGCCCGCGGTCGAGGTCAACGCCGAGAAGATCACCCACTCGATCGTGAGCCTGGGCGACAGCTACTACTACTCGCTGCAGGACATGCGCCGGGCGGCGTTCGCGGGGGTCCCGCTCGACGCCCGCAAGGCACGCGCGGCCCGCAATGCCTTCGAGCGTGGGATCGACACCCTCGCGGCCACCGGGTCCGCGCAGGACAACATCGTCGGGTTCCTGACCTCGACGGCGCCGGACATCACGACCCCTGTGGGTGCGGTGTGGGCTGGCCTGACCGCGGACCTCATCCTGAACGACCTGAACAAGCTCGTCTCGGAGATGATCATCGACTCGAAGGAGGCGTACTACCCGGACACGGTGCTCCTGCCGACCGCGCAGTACGTCCAGATCAGCCAGAAGCGCTTGAGCGCCGACAGCCAGGACACGGTGCTCACCGCGTTCATGCGCGCGAATCCCTTCATCCGCACGGTCGAGAGCTGGAACAAGCTCGCGACGGCGGCGGTCGGCGGTGGCGCGCGCGGTGTGGCGTACAAGCGTGACCCCGAGGTGCTCGAGCTGGTCATCCCGCAAGAGTTCGAAGTGCTGCCCCCGCAGCCCAAGAACTACGCCTTCAACGTGCTGGCGCACGGGCGCACCGCGGGCTGCGCGATCTACCGGCCACTCGGGATCCGGTTCATCGACGACATCTGACCCGGCCCCTACCTGGACCGCCCCGCCCTGCCTAGTGCTCGGCGGGGCTTTCCGGGTATGGAGACCACGCCCAAGCACGTCCTCTCGCACTGGTACCACGGCACGCCGCAGGAGGACATCGTCCTCGTCCGCAACACGGGCAAGAACGGCATCAGCTCGTGCATCCTGCACGCCCCGACGATCAAGCACAACTGCACGGGGTACGTCACGCGTGACACCCTCGCACGTAAGCCGCAGCTCGTCGCCGTGGAGGCCGCCCCGGCGAACACGAACGCGAAGCCCGAGCCGGCGTCCGCTCCACCCGAGCCGTCTCGTGCGGTGGTGA
>JAGQUI010000668.1 GCA_020438595.1 Propionibacteriaceae bacterium
CAGACGCTCCCGAAATTCGAGAACGCTCCCGAAATTTCGGGAGCGTTCTCGAATTTCGGGAGCGTCTGATGCGGGTGGGGCCACGGGACGCCGTGTGGCCGACGGGGATCGTGCTGCGTGCCATGATCGTCCCGTGTCCGCCTGCATCATCGTCAGCCCCGTCGAGGCGTCCGCGACGACGCCGCTCGCCGACCGCCTGCACGTCGTCGATCCCGACGCACCCCAGGTGTCCGTCCTCGACCTCGGGGTGACCCGCGGCGACGGCATCTTCGAGGTGATCGGCGTGGTCGGCGGCCACCCCCAGTCCGTGGACGCACACCTGCGCCGGCTCTCGGTCTCGGCCGCGATGCTCGAGCTCCCCCGGCTCGACCTGGCCGCGATCCGCGCCGCCATCCACCGCGCGGTCGAGCTCGCCGACCCCCTGCCGGAGTACGTGGTGAAGCTCGTGGTCACCCGCGGCATCGAGGGAACCGGGGCGGCCACCTGCTGGGTGCTGGCGCTCACGCTGCCCGACGACTTCGCCGGCGAGCGCGCCCGTGGCCTCAACGTCGTCCTGCTCGACCGCGGCTACCCGCACGACATCGCCGCCCGGTCGCCGTGGCTGCTCGCCGGGGCCAAGACGCTCTCCTACGCGATCAACAAGGCGGCCCTGCGGGAGGCCGCCCGGCGCGGTGCCGACGACGTCCTCTTCACCACCACGGACGGCTATGTGCTGGAGAGCCCCAGCGCGACCCTGATCGCCCGCTACGGCAACCGGATCTGGACCCCGTCCACCTCCGAGGGCATCCTGCGTGGCACCACCCAGGGCGCGGCGTTCGAGTTCTTCGCCGATGCGGGCTACGCCACTTCCGAGGTGCTGCTGCGGATCGGGCAGTTGTGGGACGCGGACGCGCTGTGGCTCGCCAACTCGGCGCGCATGCTGGCGCCGGTCCGCGAGCTCGACGGACGCCCCGTCCCGATCGACCGGGAGCTGACCGACGCCGCCAACGCCGCGCTGCTCGCCCGCACCGAGTAGCCGCGACTTCGGCACAGACGCTCCCGAAACTCACAAACCCTCCCGGATTTTCGGGAGCGTTTGTGAGTTTCGGGAGCGTTTGCGGTGGGATGGGGGTATGGACGACGTGGCCGGCAGTGCCGAAGGACTGTGGCAGGGCGCCTACAAGATCCCGTGGGACGAACCGGATTTCAGCGCCCGGATGCTGGCCGAACACCTCTCCCAGGCGCACGACCTGGCCAGCCGGCGGACGGAGTGGATCCAGCGCCAGGTGGCCTGGTTGCACCACGAGGCGCTCGCCGGACGTCCCTCGCGCGTCCTCGACCTCGGCTGCGGCCCCGGCCTCTACGCCCACCGCCTCGCTGCCCTCGGCCACCAGGTGCACGGGATCGACTTCGGACCGGCGTCGGTCGCCCACGCCCGCTCCCACGACGACACCGGACGCTGCGACTTCACCCTCGGCGACCTGCGCACGACCGAATTCGGCGGTCCCTACGACGCGGCGATCTTCCTCTACGGGGAGCTGAACGTGTTTCCGCCGTCCGACGCGTTGGCGATCCTGCGCCGGGCCGGGACGAGCCTGGCCCCCGGCG
>JAGQUI010000066.1 GCA_020438595.1 Propionibacteriaceae bacterium
ACCGGACGGTGCGCGACGCGGCGGCCTCGACGCGGTCGATCACGTCCGACATCCGGCCGAAGTGGGCCAGGTGCCCGATCCAGCCCAGCAGGGTGACCACGATGATCACGATCACGGCCAGGGTGCCGAGGAACAGCAGCGTGACGCCCTGCTCGGTGTAGTAGCCGGTGGACAGGGCCGCGATGCCGACGATCGCGAACGCGAACGAGCCCACGAACGTCGACAGGGCGTTCTGCGAGGTCGGGTCGTCCACCAGCAACTGGGTCGCACGAGGGGTCGCGTTCGTGGTGGCCGAGCCGTACGCCGACACCATCGCGGTCAGCGAGAACGTGGTCACCGCCAGCATCGAGGAGGCCAGGATCTGCAGGATCTCGTCCACCGAGCCCTGGCCGAGGTTCACGCCCGAGAGTTCTGGCAGCAGCCCGCCCAGAGAGCCGGCGAGCAGCGCCAACAACACTGCGGCTACGGTGAACACCGCAGCCCGGAACCAGATCCGGCGCAGCAGTCGCGACCAGAACACCCTCCAGCGGCTGCCTCGATGCATACCGGGACGTTACCCGTGTGCGCCGCGTGGCAACAGCGTCAGCGGTGCGCGGCGGCCAGTTGCACGCCGATGCCGAGGTAGCCCAGCGCGAACGTCCGCTGTACCCGGCGGACGAGCCGTGGCCGCTCGATGAAGTGGCGGCGCAGGTAGCTGGAGGCCAGCCCGTAGCCCGCGAACACCACGAGGGTGAGCGCCATGAACACCCCGCTGAGCGCCAGCATGTCGCGCAGCCCGTCCGCGCCCGGCGTGACGAACTGCGGCAGGAACGCGAAGAAGAACAGGGTCAGCTTCGGGTTCAGCAGGTTGGCCAGGATCGCGTTCCCGATCGTGCGCAGAGTGGACGTGCGGGGCGCGGCCTCGTCCACGCTGAGCAGGCCGGTGCTGCGCCACGTCGACCACGCCATGTAGACCAGGTAGGCGACGCCGGCGTACTTGAGCACGTCGAACGCGATGCCGCCGAGTTGCAGCAGGGCCGCGGTGCCGGTGATCGCCGCGACCAGGTGCGGCACGATGCCCAGGGTGCAGCCGAACGCGGTCACGACGGCCAGCTTGCGTCCGCCGCGCAGGCCGGCGGCGATGGTCAGGATCGCGCCCGTGCCCGGGGTGGCGATGATCGCCAGCGAGGTGATCAGGAACGCCCAGCTCATCCGTGGCTCCATCCGTCGGGTGTGCTCACCCTGCCAGCCGGAGGCGTTGGCGGCAGTCGTCCCGTCAGCCGGTCGGCCGGACCTGGTCGGCCGGCGACTCGGGCTGCAGCGTCCGGGTGAGCTCGCCGACCAGCGCGGCGACGTCCCCGGGGTCCAGGCGGACGGTGGCCAGGCAGGTGCCGTCCTGCCAGACCGACAGCACGACCCGGTCCGACTCCCGGTGCTGGGCGATCCGCAGGCTTCGACCCGACCGGTCCCGACTGGTCAGCGTGGCCCCGTGACGGGGCAGGGGCGACACCGTCATGGTTCAAGGATCGCACCGCGTCCACAGGCGGGAAAGGCTCAGGCGCTACCCAGGAGGACGTAGCTGACGAACACGGCCACGCTGGCCACCGAGTAGAGCGAGAGCACGTTGTTCGTGTACTCGAGGTCGGCCCGGCGGTCCTGCGCGATGAACAGCGGCACGATGAAGGGCGGCGGCAGCACCATCAGGGTGAACACGGCGTGCGCGTAGATCATCGGCAGCCCGAGCACACCGACGAACAGCAGGCGTCCGATCAGCAGGGCGAGCACGACCACGACGACCATGCGGGTGCCGACCAGCGGGAGCGCCTGGCGCACGCCGCGCAGGGTGAGCCGGGAGCCGTAGCCCACGATCAGCAGCACGAGCGGCACGATCACGGCCGCGAGGTACTTCAGAGTAGTACCGAGCGCCGTTCCGAGGACGCCGCGACTGAGCAGGTCTCCGAGGCCGGCGGCGTTGAGGACCAGGCCGAGCAGGATCGCGAGGATAGTGGGCGAGGTGGCCAGGCTCCGGGCCGTCTGCGCGACGGTCTGGCGGCTGTGCGCGGTCGCACGCAGCAGGGTGACGAAGATGAACCAGATGAACAGCTCATGGCCGAGGGCGAGCACGCCGAGCGCGGGCAGCTGGTCGCTGCCGTACACCGCGGCGAACAGGGCGAAACCGAGCATGCCGAGCTCGAAGCCGGTGAACAGGAACGGGGCGTACGGCGAGCCGTTGGTGAGCCGACGGAACAGGTACCCCAGCCCGAGCAGGCCCAGGCAGACGGCGAAGACGGTCACCACCACCCAGGCGTGCTCGGGCGCGAACTTCGTGGTCAGGAAGGTGGTGAACAGCACCGCCGGCAGCGACACGGAGACGATCAGCTGCTTCAGGCCGGCGACCGTTGTGTCGTTGAGCACCCCGAGCGGACGCAGCAGCACGCCGAGCCCGATCAGGGCGAGCACGGGCAGCACGCTGCCGAGGACGTCGGTCAGGTCGGGCGACATGAAGGTGTGGCTGCTTTCCGCCGGCCCGCCGGTGGGACGGCGGTCGTAGCGTAGCGACCCGCCTGCGCGTCCCGGACGGGGTGGACCGAGTGGGGAACCGTCCCCGAGGACCAGGTTGGGGACGGTTCCTCACTCGGTCCACCCGCGGACGCCGGCCGTTCGGCCCGGTGTCCGGGAACGGGGACGGTTCCTTTCCGGTTCAGGTCCTCCCTTGTCAGAAGGCTGAACCAGAAGGGAACCGTCCCCGCGAACCGGAATGGGGACGGTTCTTGCGAACCGGAATGGGGACGGTTCTTGCGAACCGGAAAGGAACCGTCCCCGCGAACGACGGGGGACGGTTCCTATCCGGTTCACCGGAGGGAGCGCGCGGCCGGTAGCATGCCGGACGTGTCGAACCTCGTCCTCACCGTTGTCGGCGACGATCGCGCCGGACTCGTCGCGGCGCTCGCCGACGTGGTCACCGCCCACGGCGGCAACTGGGAGCACGGCCAGCTCGCCGAACTCGCCGGCACCTTCGCGGGGATCGTCGTCGTCTCCGTGCCCGACGACCGCGCGTCCGACCTCGTCGCCGCGCTCGACCAGCTGGACGGCCTGCTGAAGGTCACCGCGCACCCCGGCGGCGACGAACCGGCCGCCGCAACCCCCCGCGAGATCAGCGTGGACGTGCTCGGCAACGACCACCCCGGCATCATCCGCGACATCTCGGCCGTGCTCAGCCGGCACGGGGTCAGCATCGAGAACCTCAGCAGCGAGTCCCGCGACGCCCCGATGTCGGGCGGGCGGCTGTTCGAGGCGCAGGTGCTCGCCCGCGTCCCCGACGGCGCCGACCCGGCCGCGATCAAGGCCGACCTCGAAAAACTCGCCACCGAACTGCTCGTCGACATCACGCTCGGCGACGTCACCGACTGAACGCGACCCTGCGCCCGGAGCCGGAAGGCTTCGGACGCAGGGCCGTGGTGTCCCCGGTCAGGGGTGGAAAGCGTGGCGCGACCGGGCGGCGCTCAGTGGACGTTGAAGATGCTCACCCCGCCGGGGCCGACCAGCAGCCCGACGACGATCAACACGATCCCCCACAGGACCTGCTTGCGGATGATCGCGAAGATGCCCGACACGACCAGAACGGCCGCCAGGATCCAGAGCAGAAAAGCCATTGAGACCTCCTCGGTCACACAGTTGATTACTTGAAGGCGTCCTTGATGTCCTCGGCCGCCTGCTTGACGTTCGCCCCGGCCTGGTCGAGCTTGCCCTCGGCCTCCGTCTCCGGGTCGTTCGTCGCCTTGCCCCAGCCTTCCTTCACCTTGCCCTTGGCCTCCTGGGCGGCGTTCTTGACCTTGTCGTCGATACCCATGGATTCCTCCTTCCGGTTCGGGTTGTGCATGATTGGCTTACCCGGCGCGAAGGAGCCCGAAACATGAGCAGCGTGGTGCGCGGTGAGTGAGGACGCACGGTCGGACGCCGCCGGGCTCCGGCTCGGCATCCTGGCCCGGCTCGCCGATGCGGTGGCACTCGCCGAGACCCTGCGCGAGGTCGGGGAGCGCGGCATCGCGGTGCTGCGGCAGAACGACGTCGACCACCCCGCGGTGTGGCTGCTCGGCGTGGGCGGGGAGGGCCTCGTCGAGAACGGCGACGTGCCGTCCACCTCGGCCCAGGCCGTCCACGCCGCCGACGCGCGCGCGCTGGCCCGGGCCGCGGCTGGCTCGGGACGCCACGAGGTGCACCCGCTCGCCGGGTCCGCCGCCGGACTCGCCGAACTGCAGGCCCAGCCGGTGGTCGAGCCCGGGCAGGACGCACCGTCCCTGGTGCTGGTGGTCGGGCTGGAACAGCGGCTCGGGGCGGACGCGGAGTTCGCCGACTACCTCGAGGTGGCCGCCGCCCTGCTCGGCGCCGGGTTCAGCGGACGCCGCGAGCTCGCCGTCGTCCGGCAGCAGTCCGAGACCCTCCGGGAACTGGACGTGGCGAAGTCGGCCTTCCTCGCCAACGTCAGCCACGAGCTGCGCACGCCGCTCGCGCTGATCGCCGCGCCGCTGGCCGACGTGCTCGCCGCACCCGCCGACGAGGTCCCCGAGCGCCTCCGGGAGCGGCTCGCCACCGTGCGCGGCAACGTCGTCCGGCTCACCCGGATGGTCGACGCCATGCTCGACTTCAGCCGGATGGAGGCCGGCCGGATCACCCCGAACCTGGTCGAGCTCGACGTCGCGGCCCTGCTCGCCGCGCTGGCCGCGTCGTTCGGCCCGGCGATCGAGCGGGCCGGCCTGCGGTTCGGCACCGAGCTGCACGAGCTGCCCCGTCCCGCGCTGCTCGACCGCGACATCGTCGAGCGAATCGTGCTGAACCTGCTCTCCAACGCGCTGAAGTACACCCCGCGCGGCTCGGTCGACCTCGCGCTGCACCCCGTGCGCGGCGGTTTCGAGGTGAGCGTCGCCGACAGCGGCATCGGCATCGCCGTCCGCGACCAGGACCGGGTCTTCGCCCGGTTCGAGCAGTTGCCCCGGCACGCGCAGGCGCGCAGCACCGAGGGCGCCGGGATCGGGCTCGCCATGGTGCGCGAGCTGTCCCGGCTGCTCGGCGGCGACGTCGACCTGCGCTCCGCGCCCGGTCGCGGCAGCACCTTCACCGTCCGGCTGCCGTACGTGCCGCCGCAGGCCAGGGACGCGGTCGAGGGCACGCGCTCGATCACCCCCCGCGGGGCGGAGGCGTTCCTCGCCGACGTGGAGGCGTGGGAGGCCGCGGGGCGGCCGGAGCCGTTGGCGGAAGCCGCGCCGGGCGAGCGTCCACGGCTGCTCGTGGTCGAGGACAGCGCCGACCTCTCCCGCTACCTGGCCGAGGTGCTCGCCGACGACTACGAGGTGGAGTTCGCCGGCGACGGGCTGCAGGCGCTCGCGGCGGCCCGCGCGCGGCGTCCGGACGCGGTGCTCTCCGACGTGATGATGCCGGGGCTGGACGGTTTCGGGCTGGTCGCGGAGGTCCGGGCCGACCCGCTGCTGCGCGACCTGCCGGTGCTGCTGCTGTCGGCCCGCGCCGGGCAGGACGCGGCCGCCGCCGGGCTGGAGCACGGCGCGGACGACTACCTGGTCAAGCCGTTCGACGTGGCCGACCTGCGGGCGCGCCTGGCCAGCAACATCCTGCGGGCGGCGGAACGCAGCGCGGAGGGGGCGTGGCGCCGCGCCGTGCTGTCGTCGCTGCACGAGGCGGTGGTGCTGCGCGATCCCGACGGCCGGGTGACCGAGTTGAATGCCGCGTTCACCCGCCTGCTCGGCTGGAGCATGGACGACGGGCCGTTCACCCCGCCGTACCCCTGGTGGCCCGATCCGGCGGACGACCCGGGCGGCGTCGAGCGCATCGAGGCCGCGGCCCGGGAGCTGGCGCTCGGCCGTGCCCTGGAGGGCGACTTCCCGATGCGGCACCGGGACGGACGCACGGTCTGGGTGCGGGCCGCGGGCGGGGTGGTGGACGTCCCCGGGCGCGGCCAGACGGCGGTGCTGACGACGTTCTGGGACGTGACCCGCGAGCACGCGGCGCAGGACCGCCGGCAGGAGGCCGCCCGGATCACCGCGGACTTCGCGACCGCGGACGCCCTCGACCACGTCGTCGGCGTGGCCGTGGACGGCCTGCACGCGCTCTTCAACGGTGACTCCACGGTCCAGGTCGCCGGACCGGGGGTGGTGCAGACCTTCACGGCGTCCGGGCCGATCGAGGTGGACCTGCTGCCCGAGGCGATCGCGCAGCGACTGACCGGGACGGACGAGGACGAACCGCCCCCCGAGGAGCCGGTGGACGGGATCCTGCTGGTGCCGCCGAGCGCTGCCAGCGGTACCCGCGCCTGGGTGCAGTTCAGCCAGCCGCGCGTGGTGAGCACGGACGAGCAGATCGTCGCGGACATGCTCGCCCAGGCGTTCGCGCTGGCCGTCGACCGGGTCCTGGCCGTCGGCGAACTGGCCGACAAGCAGGTGAACCTGGAGAAGGCGATCGAGAGCCACCGGATGATCGGGCAGGCCGTCGGCGTCCTTGTCGAGAGGCACCGGCTGACGCCCAGCGAGGCCTTCCAGCAGCTGCGCCGCGCGTCCCAGGACCGCAACGTCCGGCTCCGCGAGATCGCCCAGCGCGTCCTGGAGACCGGCCTCGACCCCGTCGACGCCTGATCGCGTCAGCCCGAACCGACCGGGGACGGTTCCTTTCCGGTTCGCAAGGTCCGTCCCCTTTGGTTCGCCGGGGACGGTTCCTTTCCGGTTCGCAAGGTCCGTCCCCTTTGGTTCGCCGGGGACGGTTCCCCTACCGGTTCCGCCCCTGACCAGGGGATTTGCCGGACGCCGAGGAGGCTGGGAAACGTCCCCCATTCCGGTCATTCGATTCACGATCGGTCGAATGAACCGGAAAGGAACCGTCCCCGCGGCGCGCAAAGGAACCGTCCCCGTTGGTCAAGGGTGCCCGGGGATGGATCCGGCGCCAGCAGGAGGGGGTTGCGGCGCGGGGGATCCACCCCCGGGACGTCTCAGCCGGCCAGCGGCTCTTCCTCGACGAGCGCGTCGCGGGCGCGGGCGAGGCTGCGACGCAGCAGCCGGGACACCTGCATCTGCGAGACGCCGAGGCGACGTCCGATCTCGGCCTGGGTGAGGTTGTCGGCGAACCGCCAGGTGAGGATCAGCTGCTCGCGGCGGCTCAGTCCCGCCAGTGCCCGCTGCAGGGCGATCCGGTCGACGACCTCCTCGGTGTCGGCGGCTCCGGCGAGGCTCTGGCCGAGGGCGGTGTCTCCGTCGGCGTCGACCGGGGCGTCCAGTGACCACGGACGGAAGCTGCCGTCCGCGATGGTCGCCGAACGGACGAGCTGCTCGTCGACCCCGAGTTCGGTGCCGAGCTCCCCGGTGGTGGCCCTCCGCCCGAGCTGCTGCTCGAGTTCGGGTCCCTGCCGGCCGATCCGGGCCCGGAGCTCCTGGATCCGGCGGGGCGGACGGACCACCCAGCACTGGTCCCGGAAGTGCCGCTTGAGTTCGCCGGTGATGGTCGGTACGGCGAACGACACGAACCGGCGTCCCTCACCGGGACGGAAGCGGCCGACCGCCAGGAAGAGGGCCATCCGGGCCACCTGGACAAGGTCGTCGCGCTCGGCGCCCCGGTTCGCGTACCGGTTGGCGAGGGCGTCGCAGAGGCCGAGGTTCAACTCGACCACTTCGGCGATGACGGCTTCCCGCTCGTCGGCGGGGCAGCTGTCCAGGCGCTCGAGGAGTTCCTCGGTGCGCTGTTCACGTGTGTTCGGGGTGGTGGTGACGCTGGATGCGGGCGCAGGGCCACGTGCCATCGTCTTCTCCTCTCGGAGTGGACGCCGGAGTCGGCACGTGGTTTGACCGCTCTGGACCTCTCCACGCTGGCAGAGCACGGCAGCGGGGTCAATGGGTAGGACGGTCCCCGGCGGCGGATTCGGCTCCGGGTCGTACGCAATTGCGCGCAACCCCCGGGTGGCAGACTGGGAGTACCGAGGTGAGGAACGATGACGACGACGTCGCGGGCGCTGGAGGTGCGGGGCTGGGACGCGTCCGTGCTCGGCGTGGACGCCGTCGCCGAACGCCTCGGCACCGACCCCGCCGCGGGCCTGACCGCGGCGGACGCGGCGCAGCGCCTCGACCGGCACGGTCCCAACACGCTGCGCGCCGCCCCGGAGACGCCGCTGTGGCGTCGCCTCCTGCACCAGTTCGCCGACCCGCTGGTCTACCTGCTGCTGGTCGCCGTGGTGATCTCCGCGGTCGCGTGGGTGGCCGAGGGTGCGCACGGGGCCCCGGTGGACGTGCTGGTGATCCTCGCGATCCTGGTCGCCAACGCCGTGATCGGCCTGGTCCAGGAACAGCGCGCCAAGGACGCCGTCGCCGCGCTGAGCCGGCTGACCGCCGCGTCCGCCACCGTCGTCCGGGACGGGCGCCTGCAGCAGGTGCCCGCCGCAGACCTCGTGCCCGGCGACCTGCTCGTGCTCGCCGAGGGCGACGCCGTCGGCGCGGACGCCCGGCTGGTCACAAGCAGCGGGCTGCGCGTGCTGGAGGCGGCGCTCACCGGCGAGAGCGAGGCCGTCGCGAAGGACCCGGCGCCGCTGGCCGCCGCCGCAGGGATCGGGGACCGGTTCGACATGGTGCACCGCGGCACCGCCGTGGTCCAGGGCAGCGGACGCGCGCTGGTCACCGCCACCGGCATGGACACCGAGGTCGGCAACATCGCCGAACTGCTCGAGGCGACCAAGGACGAACCCAGCCCGCTGCAGCGCGACCTGGCGAAGGTGTCGAAGCTGCTCGGCACCACCGTGGTCGCGATCGCCGTGCTGGTGATGGTGGTGACCGCGGTCGCCAACGGCGTCCACACCCTCGGTGACGCGGTCACGGTGCTGCTGCTGGGCGTCTCGCTCGCTGTCGCGGCCGTGCCGGAGGGCCTGCCGGCGATCCTTTCGGTGGTGCTGGCGATCGGCGTCCAGCGGATGGCCGGACGCGGCGCGGTCGTCAAGCACCTGCACTCGGTGGAGACCCTCGGCTGCGCCACCGTGGTCGCCTCGGACAAGACCGGCACGCTGACCCGCAACGAGATGACCGTGCAGCGGGTGCTCACCGCGTCCGGCGAGGTGCGGCTCACCGGCACCGGGTACCGGGCGGACGGGGAGCCGGTGGCCGTGTCCGGGAGCCTGGCCGACCCCGACCTCACCGCCGAACTGGAACTGGTGCTGCTGGGCGGGGCGCTGGCCAACAACGCCGACGTCACCGAGACCGACGCCGACGTGGAGGTGCACGGAGACCCCACCGAGGCGGCGTTCGTGGTGGCCGCGCGCAAGCTCGCCGGGCTGGAGTCGCGGGCGGCGGCGTTCGAGCGGCGCGGGGAGATCCCGTTCACCTCCGAGCGCAAGCTGATGTCGTCGGTCGGCTGGCACGACCCGCTGTCGCGGCTGGGCATCGTCACCAAGGGCGGCGCGGACGTGGTGCTGGGCCGCTGCACGGCCGTCCAGCACGGGGACGAGGCGGTGCCGCTCACCGCGGACGAGCGGGCGCGCATCCTCGCCGGCATCGAGCGGCTCTCGGGCGAGGCGTACCGGGTGCTCGGGGTCGGCTACGCGTGGTTCCCGCAGGAGCGGCACGACGACGTGATCGGGCGGCTCGGCACCGACGAGGCGTCCGAACTGGAGCACGACCTGGTCTGGGTGGGCGCGGTCGGGATCATCGACCCGCCGCGGGCGGAGGCGCTGGCGTCCATCGTGGAGGCGCAGCGGGCCGGCATCCGCGTCCTGATGATCACCGGCGACCACCCGGCGACCGCGGCGCGGATCGCCACCGACCTGGGCATCGCCGAACCGGGCACGGAGGCGACCACCGGCGCGCAACTGGACGCGGCTGGGCCCGGCTGGCTGACCGGGCAGGTGCGGACCAGCCCGGTGTACGCGCGGGTGGCACCGGCCCACAAGCTGGCGCTGGTGCGCGCCCTGCAGGCGGACGGCCAGGTGGTCGCCATGACCGGGGACGGCGTGAACGACGCGCCTGCGCTGAAGGCCGCCGACATCGGTGTCGCGATGGGGCTGGGCGGCACCGAGGTGAGCCGCGAGGCGGCCGACATGGTGCTCGCGGACGACAACTTCGCCACGATCGTCGCGGCGGTGCGGGAGGGCCGGCGGATCTTCGCCAACATCGGCAAGTTCCTGCGCTACCTGCTCTCGTCCAACCTCGGCGAGGTGTCCACGGTGTTCGGCGGCGTGGTGTTCGCGGGCGCCCTGGGGCTGACCGCGGCCGGTGGGGACGACCTGGTGGTGCCGCTGCTGGCGACGCAGATCCTGTGGATCAACCTGGGCACCGACTCGGCGCCCGCGCTGGCGATGGGCGT
>JAGQUI010000669.1 GCA_020438595.1 Propionibacteriaceae bacterium
GCCGCTGAACTCGCTGGCGGCGTTCAAGGGCGCGAAGATCCGCGCGTCGCAGTCGAAGGTGATGGCGACGGGACTCAGGTCGCTGGGCGCCGAGGCGGACCCGATTCCGCTTCCGGAGGTGTACCAGGCCCTGCAGAACGGCACGGTCGACGGCATGGAGGCGAACCTGGGCCTGGTGGCCACGAACAAGTACTACGAGGTCGCCAAGTACGTCACCGGCAACGTGAACCTGTGGCCGTTCCCGACCGCCCTGACGGTCAACAACGGCAAGTTCAAGGCGCTGTCGGAGGAGGACCAGAAGATCATCACGGACGCGGCGGCGAAGATGCCGGCCCAGTCCATCGAGCTCTTTGCGGCGCCGTCGAAGCTGCCCCAGCAGCTCGTGGACTGTGGCATGACGTTCTCCACGGCCTCCCCGGCGGACCTGAAGGCCATGCAGCAGAAGGCGCAGAGCGCGTACGCGCAGCTCAGCAAGGACCCCACCACCGGTGAGTTCATCAAGCAGATCGAGGACCTGAAGAAGGCCCAGCCGGCCGGTGCGGCCCCGCCGCCGCTTCCCACCAAGAAGGCGGCCGCCTGCGCGCTGGGCTAGCCGCCCGGTAGCAACCGGTCGCGGCGTCGGGGGACGGGCGTAGCGTTCGCCCCCCGACGCCGCCGCCGAACGAGGACCGCGCCCCGTTGTCCACCGCCGAGATCACCGCCGCCGCGCCCGCCCCTCGGGTCGCCGCGCTGCTGGAGCGGGTCGCGGCGTTCCTTGATGTGTACTCCCGCGCCGCCGTGCGTGTCGCACAGGTGCTGGCGGTGGCGGCGGTCTGCGTGATCATGTTCGCCCTCGCGGGCAACGTGTTCACCCGCAACGTCCCCGGGTTCAGCCTGTTCTCGTCCGAGGAGCTCGCCCGCTTCGGGTTCCTGTGGAGCATCTGGATGGGTGTCTCGCTGGCGGTGCGCCAGGGCGACATCACCGTGATCTCGTTCGTGTCGCACCGCGGTCCCGCGTGGTGGCAGCGCTCGGTGCAGACGTTCTCGGGGCTCGTGCTGGCGGGACTGCTGGCGTACACGTGCGTGCGCTCCAGCCAGTACCCCCAGAGCGTGCAGTGGGAGGATCAGGTCGCCCAGTCCATGGACATGGCGCTGTTCTACGGCCTCGTGTCGATGACCGTCGGCTACTACTTCATCACGCTGCACTACGCACGGCGCTTCGTGGGTGGAGCCGCCCGCGTCATGGGATCGGGGGACCCGGCGCTGGGCCGCAAGGCCGCCGGGGCCCTGGTCGGGGCGGTCGCGATCGGTGTCGCGCTGTGGGCCGTCTGCTACGCGATGGTGCACAACGGCGTCGAGCCTCTGGTCGTGCTGGGCGTGATCTTCGTCGCGCTGACGCTCGCCGGCATGCCCATCGTGTTCATGCTGAGCATCGTCGGCATCTTCGCGTTTCACCCGTCGTTCCTGGGCCTGCAGTTCTTTCCGAGCCCGGATCTGCTGGTGCCGTTCTCCACCACCCAGGGTGCGATGGGCCTGTCCGGCGGCGGTGAGCTGCTGGTCATCATCATGTTCCTGGTCGTCGCCGAGGTGCTCAACGCGAGCGGCC
>JAGQUI010000670.1 GCA_020438595.1 Propionibacteriaceae bacterium
AGGAGGCGCGGGCGAACCTGCGTCCGACCCGGTCCCAGGCCACTCCGGCCGAGCCGGAGCCCGAGGTCGAGCCGAGCCGTGACGACGACGTCGTCGCGGGCGACGCCGCGTCCGCGGACGAACTGATAATGAAGCACCTCGGCGCCGAGCTCATCGCCGAGGACGACGCGTGACCCCCGGCCAACTACGATGAGCAGCCTGCACAACTGAGGAGCACACGATGTTCGATCCCGGCAGCATGGACCTGGAGGGCCTGATGGCCCAGGCGCAGGCGATGCAGGAACAGCTGGAGCAGGCGCAGGCCGCGCTCGCCGCGAGGACCGTTACCGGCACCGCCGGCGGCGACCTCGTCGAGGCCACCCTGACCGGCACCGGCGAACTCGTCGGCCTGGTGATCAAGCCCGAGGCCTGCGACCCCGACGACACCGAGACCCTCGCCGACCTGATCGTCGCCGCCGTGCGGGACGCGAACAACCAGGCGATGGCGCTAGCCCAGGCGACCATGCCACCGATGCCCGAGCTGGGCCTCTAGTCTTTCCCGGTCCCTGAGAACCTGACGAGCAGGCGCTCGAAGGGTCGAAGGGGCTTCGACACAGCTCACCAACGAGTTCCGAGAAGGAGTACGGGTGTACGAAGGCCCGATCCAGGACCTGATCGACGAACTGGGCAGGCTGCCCGGAATCGGTCCGAAGGGCGCCCAGAGGATCGCGTTCCACATCCTGGCCACCGACAAGGCCGACGTGGAGCGGCTCGCGGCGACCCTGCGCGAGGTCACGGAGAAGGTGCGCTTCTGCGAGGTGTGCTTCAACATCTCCGAGGACCACACGTGCCGGATCTGCCGGGACGTCCGCCGCGACCGCACCGCGATCTGCGTGGTCGAGGAGTCGAAGGACGTGATGGCGATCGAGCGGACGCACGAGTTCCGCGGCCTCTACCACGTGCTCGGAGGCGCGATCAGCCCCATCGACAACGTGGGCCCGGCCGACCTGCGGATCAGCGAGCTGTGCAAGCGGCTCGCGGACGGCACCGTGACAGAGGTTATTCTGGCTACCGACCCCAACCTGGAGGGCGAGGCGACCGCCACGTTCATCTCCCGGCTGCTGATCCCGATGGGCGTGACCGTTTCCCGGCTCGCCAGCGGCCTGCCGGTGGGCGGTGACCTCGAATACGCGGACGAAGTGACACTCGGTCGCGCCTTCCAGGGTCGTCGCCAACTGACCGCCTGAGAACCGAGCCGAATGACCACGAGCACCACCACCCGATCCGACCTCCCGACCCCGACCCGCCCGATCCGGCTCGTCGCCAGTGACCTCGACGGCACCCTGCTCGACTCCCGCGAGCGGGTGAGCACCCGCACGGCCGACGCGATCGGCGCCGCCGTCGCCGCCGGCCTGTGGATGGTGGCCGCGACCGGCCGCCAGATCACCCAGATCCCCGCCGCCCTCGGCCCCTGCGGCCTCACCCACGTGGTCGGCAGCAACGGAGCGATCGGCGTCGACCTGGCCAGTGGCGACGTGCTCTTCGAGGAGTTCCTCGCCCCCGCGGCGGCCGCCGACATCGTGGCCCACCTGACCGCCGA
>JAGQUI010000671.1 GCA_020438595.1 Propionibacteriaceae bacterium
GTGGAGAACGCCGTCAAGGTGGCCCGCGCCTACACCGGCCGCCAGGCCGTGGTCGCGTTCGACCACGCCTACCACGGTCGCACCAACCTGACCATGGCGCTGACCGCCAAGGTGCAGCCGTACAAGGACGGCTTCGGGCCGTTCGCGCCCGAGGTCTACCGGATGGGCATGGCCTACCCCTACCGCTGGCCGACCGGTCCCGAGCACTGCGCGGCGGAGGCGTTCGCCGAGTTCGTCGCGCAGGTGCACGTGCAGGTGGGGGAGGAGCACGTCGCGGCGGTGCTGGTGGAGCCGATCCAGGGCGAGGGCGGCTTCATCGTGCCCGCGCCGGGCTTCCTGAAGCTGCTCTCGGACTGGTGCGCCGAGCACGGCGTCGTGTTCATCGCCGACGAGGTGCAGACCGGCTTCTGCCGCACCGGAGCCTGGTTCGCCAGCGAGCACGAGGGGATCGTGCCCGACCTGGTCACCACGGCGAAGGCGCTCGGCGGCGGCCTGCCGCTGGCCGCGCTCACCGGCCGCGCCGAGATCATGGACGCCCCGGTGGCCGGCGGGCTCGGCGGGACGTTCGGGGGCAACCCGATCTCCTGCGCCGCCGCGCTGGCCGCGATCGACCTGATGCGCACCGACGACCTGGCCGGACGGGCCCGGGCGATCGGCGCCACGATGGCCGCGCGGCTGGGCGAGCTGGCGTCCGTGCACCCCCAGGTCGGGGAGGTGCGGGGACGCGGGGCGATGATGGCGATCGAGATCGTGCGTCCCGACGGCTCGAAGGCCCCGGACGCGGCGCTGGCGAAGGCCGTGATCGCCGGCTGCGCGAAGCGCGGCGTGGTCATGCTCGGCTGCGGCACCTACGGCAACGTGATCCGGATGCTGCCCCCGCTGGTCATCTCCGACGACCTGCTCGCCGAGGCGATGGCCATCCTCGCGGAGGCGTTCGTCGAGGCTGTCAGCTTCGCTACAGCCGATTGAGGACGCTACCCGAATACGGGTAGCGAGCCGAAGCAGCGGTAGCGAAGCGGGAGATCAGCGGGCAAGCTGGGCACCGCCGACGTAGCCCGCGGCCAGCGCCAGCGCCAGCTGCCGGATCGACTCGTCGCCGGGCAGGAACGTGGGGTGGTGCAGCCCGACCCGGTGCCGCCCGGTGCCGGCCGGACCGCCGGTGCCGACGAACATCATCAGGATCGGCGCGAGCCGGGAGTAGTGCGAGAAGTCGTCGGCGCCGCAGGAGCGGAACGGCTCGTGCGCCACCGGCAGGCCGAGGTGCGTCAGCAGCGGGTCGACGAACTGGACCAGCCTCCGGTCGTTGGTGAGCATCGGGTCGCCCACGATGATGTCGACCTCGGCACGGGCGCCGCGTGCGGCGGCGGTGTGCTCGGCCAGCCGCCGGATCGCCGCGTGCAGGTGGGTGCGGTCCGCCTCGTGCATGGTGCGGATCACACCGTGCACCGAGCCGCTCTCGGGGATGATGTTGTGCGCGGTGCCCGCCTGGATGCGCCCGACCGTGATCACCGCGGGGTGGACCGGATCGATGGTGCGTCCGACCAGTTCCTGCAGCCCGAGCACGATCGCGGCCAGGGC
>JAGQUI010000672.1 GCA_020438595.1 Propionibacteriaceae bacterium
CTCACCGTCGACGGCGAGGAGGTCGTCCACGTCGGCGGCCAGCGCCAGCCGATCCTGACGACGGTCTGGCTGCGGCGCGTCCCCGGCCCCTAGCCACCACCCCCACCGACTTGTCAGAGTTAGGCGTCGCTACAGCGACCGGAGATTCTGACAACTCGGGGGAGGGGCGGGACGGATGGACGGGCCGAGGCGGGTCGCGATCGTCGGTGCGGGACCGGCCGGGCTGTTCACGGCGGCTGCGCTGCTGGCGCAGGCCGGCGACGACCTCGCGATCGACATCTTCGACCGGCTGCCGACGCCGTTCGGGCTGTTGCGCTACGGCGTCGCGCCCGATCACGCGAGCATCAAGGCCGTGGCCACGACGCTGGCCCGGGTCTTCGAGGCGCCGCACGTCCGCTTCCTCGGCCTGGTCGAGTGCGGACGCGACGTGTCGGCCGCCCAGCTGCGCGACGCCTACGACGCGGTGGTGTACGCGGTGGGCGCGTCCGACGACCGGCACCTCGGCGTCGTCGGGGAGGACCTGCCCGGGAGCCGTTCCGCCCGCCAGTTCGTCGCCTGGTACTCGGGCCACCCGGACGCCGAGCCGCAGCCGCTCGCCGGCGTCCGCAACGCGGTGGTGGTCGGCGTCGGCAACGTGGCCGTCGACGTGGCGCGGATCCTGCTCAAGGACCCGGCCGAGCTCAGCGCCACCGACATGCCGGACGTGGTGCTGGCCGAGTTGCGCACGGCGCAGATCGAGCACGTCTGGCTGGTCGGACGTCGCGGGCCCGAGCACGCAGCCTTCACCACGCCCGAACTCCGCGAGTTGCTGGCCACGCCCCGGATCGGGGTGACCCTGACCGGCGCCGACCCGGCGTCCATCGAGGTCGGGGCGCTCGAACGCCACGCCCGCGCCAACGTCACGGCGATCGCGACCGCGCTCGCCGAGCCCGCCATCGATCCGGTGCGCTGGCTGCACCTGGTCTTCTGGCACCGCCCGGCCGAACTGCTCGGGCTCGGGCAGGTGCAGGGCGTGCTGCTGGAGCCGACCGGGCCGACGTCGGCGGGCGGCGGGTTCGTGGTGCCGGCCGAGTTGGTGCTGCGCTCGATCGGCTACCGCGGCGTGCCGCTGCCCGGCGTCCCGTACGACGACGGGCGGATCCCGAATCTGGAGGGGCGCGTGCTCGAACTGGACGGCTCCGCGCGTCCGGGGGAGTACGCGGTCGGCTGGATCAAGCGTGGGCCGGTGGGCCTGATCGGGAGCAACAAGAAGGACGCGGCCGAGACTGCCGCCTGCGTGGTCGAGGACTTCGCCGTACTGCCCCGGCGTCCGCTGACCGACCTGGACGCCGAGCTCGCCGCGCGCGGCGTCCGGCCCAGCACGCTCGCCGACTGGCGCCGGATCGACGCCGCCGAGATCGACCGGGGCGCGATCCGCGGCCGCGAGCGCACCAAGATCGAGGCCTGGCACGACCTGCTCGACCTGGTCAGCCGCGCCTGACCGTTCCAAGTCCGGGGACGGTTCCGTTCCGGTTCGCGGGGACGGTTCCGTTTCGGTTCGCGGGGACGGTTCCTTTCCGGTTCCCAGGGTCTGTCC
>JAGQUI010000673.1 GCA_020438595.1 Propionibacteriaceae bacterium
GCCTGGGCGCACACCGACGCCACCATCGAGGCGCTGCCGCTCGACGCGCCGGGCGCCGTGCCGTGGTGGCCACAGGAGCGGCGCGACGTCACCCTGCACCAGGTGCTCGTGCACGTGGTCGCCGAGACCCACCGGCACGCCGGCCACGCCGACCTGCTCCGCGAACTCGTGGACGGCAGCGTCGGCTACCGGCCGGACGCCCCCAACCTGCCGCCCGTCGACACCGGGTGGTGGAGCTCATACACCGAGCGCCTGGAGCGGATCGCCGCCGCGGCGACCGAGTGATCCCCGCGCCGGTCTCCGCCTGATCCCGCGCGCCGCCTACGCTGGGAGGAGACAGTGCCAGGAGGACGATCATGAAGCGGACGGTCATCGCGGCGATACTCGTGTTCCTGCTCGCCGGCTGCGCGTCCGGAGGGACCCCGATGAACACACCGAGCAGCCCCACGCCGTCCGGCACCAGCCACGGCGAGGTCTCCGAGGCCCGCTGGAACGCGATCCTCGCCGACCTCGACGGGCGCGGCGTCGCGACCGACGACGTCCAGCTGGTCAGCGCCGAACAGGTGACCTGGAACGACGGCTCGCTCGGCTGCCCGAAGCCCGGCCAGTCCTACACCCAGGCCATCGTGGCCGGCATGAAGGTGGTGGTGAGCGCCGAGGGCAAGCAGTACGACTACCGGTTCGGCACCTCCGACAACCCCAAGCTGTGCGACCGCACCCTCAAGGCCCGCGGGATTCGCCTGCGCTGACCCGTCCGCCCGGCCGCGGGTGCAAGCTGGAGGCATGGGAACCAGCCTGACCTTCATCGGCGGCGCCGGCACCGTGACCGGCTCGAAGTACCTCCTCACCGAGGGTGGTCGCAGGGTGCTCGTCGACTGCGGCGTCTTCCAGGGCGAGAAGAACCTCCGCGAGCTGAACTGGGCGCCCTTCCCGGTACCGCCGGCCAGCGTCGGACTCGCCCTGGTCACCCACGCGCACACCGACCACGTCGGCTACCTGCCCGCCCTGGTCAGGGACGGGTTCAGCGGCGAGATCCTGGCCACGGGGGCCACCTGCGAGCTGGCGGAGATCGTGCTCCGGGACGCCGCGTACCTGGCCGAGCGGGACGCCGAGCACGCCGCGGCGCACGGCTACTCCCGGCACGCGCACCCGCTGCCCCTGTTCACCGAGGCGGACGCCGAACGCACCCTCGGCCTGTTCCGCGTGGTCGACTACGACACCGACGTCGACCTCGGCGACGGCTGGACCGCCCGCTGGACCCGCGCCGGGCACATCCTGGGTTCGGCCAGCATCCGGGTGGCCGCGCCGTCGGCGTCCGTGGTGTTCTCCGGCGACCTCGGCCGCACCGAGCACCCGGTGCTGCGGGCCAGGGAGACGCCGCCGGGAGCCGACACCGCGCTGGTCGAATCGACCTACGGCAACCGCGAGCACTTCGAGCCCTCCGGCGCCGACCACGAGCCGCTGGCCGACCTGATCCGGCGCACGGCGAAGCGCGGCGGCTCGGTGCTGATCCCCGCGTTCGCTGTGGACCGCACCGAGGTGGTGCTGCAGACCCTCACCGAACTGCTGC
>JAGQUI010000674.1 GCA_020438595.1 Propionibacteriaceae bacterium
TGAGGACGTTGCTGCGGGCGCAGCGGGAGATGGGCGCTTCCTGGCGGGTTGGCGTCGACCCGGAGGAGCACACCGAGATGGTGACCGATGGGACCTTCGCGATGGTGCGCAACCCGGTGTTCTCCGGGATGGCTGTGTCAAGCGTCGGGTTGTTCCTGCTGGCCCCGACGATCGCCTCGTTGACGGCGACGGTCGTGCTGCTCGCCGCCATCCAGGTGCAAGTCCGGGCGGTCGAGGAGCCCTACCTGCGCGCCGCCCACGGCGACGCCTACCGCGACTACGCCGCTAGGGTCGGCAGGTTCGTCCCAAGAATGGGGCGAACCTTTCGCCAGCCCCCTCGGTAGCCGGAATCGGCCGGGTCGAGGACATGGGACGCGCGTGGCAGCTTTTAGCGCCGAACTGCGAACCCGAGCAGCAGGAGGCCGAGCAGGCTGGTCGCGGCCAGAAGGCCGGCGGTCCATGTGCCGAGAGTGACAGCCGGGGTCAGTCCGGTGCGTAGTGGGATGGTGGTGACGCGGGCGCCGGCGGTGTCGGCGGGAAGGTCGTCGAGGAGGGTGCCGTCGGGGGCGAAGGCTTGGCTGGTGCCGGTCGTGGAGACGTTGACGACGCTTCGGCCGGTTTCGATTGCTCGCATCCGGGCGAAGGCAGCCTGTTGCAGGTTCTCGTCGGTGCCGCGGAAGTCGCCGTTGTTGGACTGAAGCAGGTACAGCTGAGCCCCGTCCTGGGCACCCCGCCAGATGACGTCGTCGAAGATCACGTCGAAACAGATCGCCAATCCCACCCCGACCCCGTTCAGGCTGACATACGGGGAGTTGGTGCCGGGGGTGTACTCGCGTCCGATCAGGCCGATCAGGTCCGGTGCGATGCGCTGGTAGAACCATAGGTCGGGCACATACTCACCGAACGGGACCGGGTTGGCCTTGTCGAACAGCTGGACTACGCCGCCGGCGGCCGGCCAGAGCAGGGACGTGTTGTAGGTGTTCCCCCCGCGACGGGTTGCAGCGTTCACCAGCAAGGGTGCCGAAGCCTGGCGGGACAGCTCATCGAGCGCTGCATCGGTCCCCGCGTCGTTGAGTGGGTCACTGTCTACCCCTCCTTCGGGCCAGACCAGCACATCCACCGGCTGGCCGATCAGCGGAATGCTTGCGGCGGTCTGTGCGGTGAGCATCGCACCAGGGGCAGCGGCGTCGAAGTAGCCGGCTGGCCCGTTGCCCTGCACCCATCCGACGGTTAACTCACCAGCCGGTGTGGTGGGGAACTGCGGCACAACCAGAAGCAAGCCGATCACCGCGGCGGGCATGACCAGGCCTCGCCAGTCACGCCCGCGACCGACCCGCCACCACTGGCCGATCCCCGCACAGACGGTCGCGATCATGAACGACATTCCGGTCACACCTACCCACGAGACCGCTTCGGCGAAGGGGCTGGTCGCCTGGCTCATCCCCAGGCGAGCCCAGGGGAATCCGCCGTAGGGCCAACTGCCCATGACGGTCTCGCGCAGCGTCCACAACCCTCCGACCAGAAGCGGGACGACCACCACCTGACCCCACCGGCCGCGCAGCG
>JAGQUI010000675.1 GCA_020438595.1 Propionibacteriaceae bacterium
TCGGCACGTGCCCGTCGCCGCTCTCCAGCGGCAGGTTCGAGACTTGGTTGGCGGTCGCGGCGAGCCGGGTGAGCGGGCGCAGGCTGGTCTCGACCACCCGCCGGGCGGCCACGTACGACAGGATCACGGCGCCGATGGTGAGCAGTCCGGCCATGATCAGCTGGCTGGTCATCGGCGTGGTGACCTCGCTGTACGGCAGGCCGACCAGGGTGGTGATGGTGGTGCCGTTGAGGTCGCGCTGCTGGACCTGGATCCGGTACAGGCCACCGCCCGCGACGGGCGTCGTGACCGGAGACCCGTCCGTCTGTTCGCTCAGTGCGACCAGCAACGAGACCACCGTCGCCTCGGAGACGTCGTCGGGCCGGGTGATGTAGCCGGACTGCACGACGGCGACCGCTCCGGCGGAGTTGCGGGTCAGGGCGGCGTCGATCCGGATCAGTCCGGAACCTCCGGGGTCGCCGGGGGAGGTCTGGTCGTCCGTGCCGTTGTGCGGGGTCCGGCTCGGCCGCTCGATCGCGGACTGGATCCGGTCGTCGAGCTGGTTCTGCAGGATCTGGAAGCTGGCCAGCGCGGTCAGCACGCTCAGCGCCACGGTGACCAGCGCCACCAGCGCGGTCGTGCGCAGCACCAGCTGGCGGCTCAGCGTCCCCTTGCCCATGGGCGAGGGCGGAGCCGTCGGCAGGGTGGGCAGGCTCATTCGGTGGCGGGCTTCAGGACGTAGCCGGCGCCACGCATGGTGTGGATCATCGGGGCGCGGCCGGCGTCGATCTTCTTGCGCAGGTAGGAGATGTACAGCTCCACCACGTTCGCCTGGCCACCGAAGTCGTAGTTCCACACCCGGTCCAGGATCTGGGCCTTGGACAGCACCCGGCGCGGGTTGCGCATCAGGTACCGCAGCAACTCGAACTCGGTCGCGGTCAGGTTGATCAGTTCACCGCCGCGGGCCACCTCGTGGCTGTCCTCGTCGAGGGTGAGGTCGCCGACCACCAGCTGCGACTCGTTGCGCAGCGTGGTCGCGCCGGAGCGGCGCAGCAGGGCGCGCAGCCGGGCCACGAGCTCCTCCAGGCTGAACGGCTTGGTCACGTAGTCGTCGCCGCCGGCGGTGAGGCCGCCGACCCGGTCGTCGAGGGCGTCCTTGGCGGTGAGGAAGATCACCGGCACGTCCGGCTGCTCCGCGCGGATCCGCCGCATCACCTCGAGCCCGTCGAAGTCCGGCAGCATCATGTCGAGCACGATCGCGTCGGGCCGCACCTCGCGGGCGGTCTTGACCGCGGCCAGGCCCGATGCCGCCGTGGACACCTCCCAGCCCTCGTAGCGCAGCGCCATGCTGAGCAGTTCGGTGAGGCTGGTCTCGTCGTCCACGGTGAGTACCCGGATCGCGGTGCCGTCGGGTCGGGTGAGTGCTTCCTGTCCGCTTCGCGCAGTGATGGCCATGCGTCGACTCTCTCAGTGCCGGGTGAGGATCTCCTTGCAGTTTCCTGTGAGAACCCTATGGCTGTTCGCCATCCCTTGACGAGAGCTGGTGACGGACGCACGGCTTCGCTACAGCTGGTTGAGGAC
>JAGQUI010000676.1 GCA_020438595.1 Propionibacteriaceae bacterium
TCGGTCATCACCTTGATCCGGGTGTCACGGCTGCGCTGGCTGGAGAAGCGCACCTGGAAGCCCACGGTGCGGCCCAGGTCCTCGCCGAGTTCCTCGGCCATCCGGGCGGCGACGCAGCGGGCGGCGAACCGGCGCGGCTGGGTGTGCCCGATCCGTTCCCGTCCGGCGAGCAGGCAGATCTTCGGCAGTTGGGTGGTCTTGCCCGAGCCGGTCTCCCCCGCCACGACCAACACCTGGTGGCTGCGCAGCGCCTCGGCGATCTCCTCGACGTGGGCGCTGATCGGCAGCGCCTCGTCGAAGGCGATCGCGGGCTGGTCAGGGGTCATAGCCGGCCAAGCCTACGCCGCCCGGCCGCGCCGGTCCCTCAGGAGCCGTGGCTGTCCTTGGGCCGGATCACGCCGACCGGGCAGCGGGCGTGGCTGAGCAGGCCCCGGATCAGGCCTCCGACCGAGTAGGTCGGGAAGGACGCGTGCACCTCGACCACGAGCAGGTCCAGTTCCTCGCTGCGCGCGGTGAGCACGTCCAGCGGATTGCCGTAGGACACCTCGAGGGACACGTCGACGTCCGGGAAGTCCTCGGTGATCTCGGAGACCATGTCGGTCATCCGGGCCTGGGTGACCTGGACGGCGGCCTGTTCCTGCTCCGGTGTCGGGTGCCCGCCGCTGAACCAGCGTCCCTGCGGCGCCCGGCAGACGCTCACCACGACGACCCGTCCGCCCTGGTCCGCGCACTCACTGAGCGCCCACTCCAGGGCCACGGCGCCGCGCGCGGCCGTGTCCACACCGACGCCGATCACGCCGGTCGGCTCGTCCCGGGCGACGTCCTGGTCGGAGACCACGACCACCGGGCAGTGCGATGTGCCCGCGATGCCGACGGTCGTCGAGCCCGCGAACAGCTTCTCGCCGGCCTCGCCGGAGCGGCGCCCGACCACCACCAGGGACGCCTGCTCGCTCAGCCGGGCCAGGGCCGCCGCAGGGTTGCCCAGCACGACATCGGTCCGGACGCGGTTTCGCGGCAGCCCCGCGGCGAGCGCTTCCTCGACGGCCTGGCCGAGCATGGCTGCCGCGGCGTCCTTGATCTGCTCGGGGTCGAACACCACGCCCCACGCGCTGTTGATGACGATGTCGTCGACGGCGTGCACGAGCACCAGTTCCGCGTTCCGCTGCTTCGCCTCGGCTATGCCGCGGGCCAGCGCACGCGCGGCGTCGTCGGAACCGTCGAACCCGACCACGACCCGGGCCGGGCCCACGTACGGCTTGAGCATCTCAACTCCTCGGATGGTCGGACGAGACGGCGCGGCCGGTGTAGGCGGTCGGAGTGACCACCACGGCCAGCGACCGTCGACCCGGGGCCCACGGTGTCGGCAGGATCGGCTGGTGCAGCGCCGGTGCCTCGGTCGCCTCGCCGCGCACCACCACGCTCCAGCCGGTGGCGGTGGGCACGTCGATGTCGTCCACCTCGAAGAGGACGCGCATCGATCGCGCCAGTTCGCCCAGCACGGATTCGGGATCGACCCGGAAGTAGATCCGCTCGCCCGAGACGACGTAGGTGACCGGGAGC
>JAGQUI010000677.1 GCA_020438595.1 Propionibacteriaceae bacterium
CTCGGTCCACCCCGACAGTGGACCGAGTAAGGAACCGTCCCCATCTTGGTCCGGGCGGGGTCAGGCGTGGACTGCTCGTCCGCGCGCCCGACGTCGGACGACCGCCCGCACGACCAGCCCGGCTGCGATCCCGAGGTGGATCACCACGACGTAGATGGCGTAGAAGAACCAGTCCCGGTAGCCCCAGTAGAGGGTGATCTGTCCGCCCAGCTCAATGATCGGGTCCGGGATCGCCGCGCTCAGCACGAGGCAGACCAGCACGGTGACCCAGTCGTAGCCGCGGCGGAAACCGAGCAGGGCGGCACCGAGGAAGACCAGCGCCGGGGACACCAGGAACTGAACCGTGAGCGAGAGCTCCTTCCAGTAGAGCGTGTCGAGGCCCCAGCAGCCCGCGTAGGGGTCGTCGCAAGACCAGCTGAACAGGAAGAAGGCCCAGTTCAGGCTGAACAGGCCGATCATGCCGAGGGCGTAGGGCCACGAGCTCAGGATGCGTTTCACGACTTATTCCTTCCAAGAAGGACGATGGTGACGCCGGCTGCGACGATGAGGGTGAGCGCGCCGAGCAGGACCGCCCCGGTGTGCTCGCCCTCGGTGACGAGCAGGTAGATCAGGCCCCACAGGAGCCCGACGAACCCGATCACGGCGAGCACCAGGAGGGCGAGGGACGGCGGCGTCAGGGGTTGGCGGTGGGCCCGGGCCAAGTCCTTCGACAGTGAGGCGGCGTCGCCGAGCCCGTCCACGGCGGTGCCGACCGCTGTGCTGTGGTCTTGGCCGGCGGCGCGGGCATCCTCGTAGCGGCTCAACGCGTGCTCGTACAACTCGTCGGACGCGGCCGCGCGCTCGCCGGCTGCGGTGATCGACGCGGTCGCGCGCCGGGCGAACCGGCGCAATTCCGGAATCTCAGTCATGGGGGATTTCCTCTGCCAGAACGGCGTTGACGGCACCGGTGAACGTTTGCCACTCAGCGGTTCGGTGGCCCAACTCGCGCCGGCCGCGGTCGGTGATCGCGTAGTACTTGCGCTTGCGGCCCACGTCGGAGACCCGCCAGTACGCGCGCAGCAGGCCGTCCCGTTCCAGGGAGTGCAGGACGGGGTAGAGCGTGCCCTCGGAGAACCGGAAGATGCCGGCGGAGATCTGCTCGAGCGACTTGATCAGCTGGTAGCCGTACATATCCGCCTGGGTGAGCAGGTGCAGCACGAGCAGCGGGATGGTCCCCTTCAGTAGCTGTTTGTCGACGTCCATCCGCCTCCTCCTTGCCTCGGTAAACAAGGTATCGCATTCCGAGGCATCGTGTCACGAGGTATCGTTAACTTCCCTCGATTTGAGGGCGTTCCCGCTTCTGGCGTAGAGTTGACCCTTGCATGACCTGTGCAGACAGGCGCGTGCGCCCACACACGTTCAACGATTGGGAGCAATGGCGAAGAAGGAAGGCGCCCTCGAACTCGAGGGAACCGTCGTCGAAGCCCTGCCCAACGCCATGTTCCGGGTGGAACTGGCCAACGGGCACAAGGTACTGGCGACCATCAGCGGCAAGATGCGGCAGCACTAC
>JAGQUI010000678.1 GCA_020438595.1 Propionibacteriaceae bacterium
GTCCGGTTCGGGAATTGCTGTGGGCTGTGCCCTGTCCGGCGGGTCCACCCGACGGACGTCCCGCGAGGGCGGGCTCTGGAAGGGAGCCGACTGTACGCCCACACCGCCGTCCGGGCCAATTCCGGGCGCCCGGCGCCGCGTTCGCACCCCGGACGGGTGCTGCCGGAGAACGCGTGGTCAGGTCAGACTTGACCCCATGACGACTCGGGATGACGAGCAGCCGGACGCAGTCGCCTACGCGGCGGGCGTCTCCTCCGAGCGCCAGCACGCCGCGCTGCGGGCGTCGGTTCGCCTGCTCGGCACGCTGCTCGGGGAGGCGCTCGCGCGGCACGAGGGCGAGGAGCTGCTCGACCTCGTCGAGCGGGCGCGCGGCCTGGCCCGCGAGCCGGACGACGGCAAGCTGCACGACCTCCTCGACCAGGTGGACGCGCCGACCGCGGTCGTGCTTGCCCGCGCCTTCACCGCGTACTTCCAGCTCGTCAACGTCACCGAGCAGTTGCACCGCTGGCGCGAGCTCACCGCGCTGCAGGAGGGGCCGCTGGCGGCCACCGCCGCCCGGATCGGCGCCGCCCTCGAGGCGGGCACGATCGAGCGCGACGAGCTGGTCCGCATCCTGGAGCGGGTCGAGTACCGCCCGGTGTTCACGGCCCACCCCACCGAGGCCACCCGCCGTACAGTGCTGAACCTGCTGCGCCGCATCGCCGACACCGTCGACGAACTGGAGGACCCCCGGTGCACGGAGGTCGAGGCCGCGCGCGGCGAGCACCGGCTCGCCGAGCTGATCGACATGCTCTGGCAGACCGACGAGCTGCGGATCGTGCGTCCCGAGCCCACCGACGAGGCCCGCACCGCCACGTACTACCTGCGGTTCCTCGCCGGCCAGGTGGTGCCGGACCTGCTGGCCGAGCTCGACCGGACGCTGCGCGGGATCGGCGTCGAGCTGCCCGCCTCGGCCCGGCCGCTGCGCTTCGGCTCGTGGGCCGGTGGCGACCGTGACGGCAACCCGAACGTCACCCCGGAGATCACCCTCGACGTGATCGGCCACCAGCACGTCGCCGGCATCGACGAGCTCGTCGACATGGTCGACCACCTGCTGCACGAGCTGTCCTCCTCGACGCGGTTCGTCACGGCCACCCGGGCCGTCACCGACAGCCTCGAGCGCGACGCACGGGCACTGCCGGTGACCTACGCCGCGGTGCGCCGGTTGAACGCCGAGGAGCCGTACCGGCTCAAGCTCAGCTTCGTCCGGGTGCGACTGCTGCGCACCAGGGACCGGCTCGCGCACGGCGGCGCCCACGAACCGGGTCGTGACTACGCGGGCTTCGGCGGGCTGCTCGACGACCTGGTCCTGATCCGGGAGTCGATGCTCGCCGGTGGCGACCGGCTCAGTGCGGACGGGGCGATCCTGCGCCTGATCCGTGCGGCCACCGCGATGGGGATGGGCCTGGCCACGCTCGACGTCCGCGAGCACAGCGGCAAGCACCACGAGGCGCTCGCCGAGCTGTACGGGCGGCTGGGCGAGCTGGACCCGCCGTACGAACAGCTCG
>JAGQUI010000067.1 GCA_020438595.1 Propionibacteriaceae bacterium
CGACGTACCCGGCGCGAAGCTCAACGGGGTGCCGTCGCTGGCGATGATGACCGCGGGTGCGCTGAACGTGCTCGACTCCGATCCGGACGGCCTGTTCCTGATGGTCGAGGGTGGCGCGATCGACTGGGCCAACCACGCGAGCGAGAAGGGCCGGGTGCTCGAGGAGACCGGCGACTTCCTGGACGCGATCGGCGCCGTGAACAGCTGGGTGGAGACCCACTCGTCCTGGGCCGAGACCCTGCTGATCGTCACGGCCGACCATGAGTCCGGCTACCTGACCGGGGCGGGTTCGAATCCCGACTGGACCGCGATCACCGGCACCGCCGGCGCCGTCCCTGCCATGAGCTACCACTCCAGCGGGCACACCCGGCAGCTCGTCCCGCTCTTCGCGCGGGGCGCGGGCGCGTCGCTGTTCACCGCCGTGGTCGAGGGGCACGACCCCGTGCGGGGCGCCTACGTCGACAACACGTCGATCGCCGCCGTGGTGGAGCGCCTGTGGCCGTGATCCCGCCCTGGCGCCGCTACGTCGCGATCGGAGACTCGCTCACCGAGGGCATCGCCGACTTCGACGCGTCCGGTGAACCGGTCGGCTGGGCGGACCGGCTCGCCCAGTTCCTCGCCGATCGCGCGGCCGAACCGGTCCAGTACGCCAACCTCGCGATCCGCGGACGCCTGCTGAGGCCCATCCTCGAAGAGCAGGTCGAGCCCGCCCTCGCGCTGCAGCCCGACCTGGTCTCGCTGTGGGGCGGCGGCAACGACGTGCTGCGGCCCGACGCCGACCCGGACGCCCTCACCGCAGCCATCGAGGAGGCCGTGGTGAGGTTCCGCGGGATCGGTGCCGACGTGTTGATCGGGCTGGGCTTCGACGCCAAGGACTCGCCGGTGATCAGCCTCACCCGCAAGCGCGTCGCGGTCTACAACATCAACCTCGTCAGCCTCGCCATGCGGCACGGCGCGCACATCGTGAACACCTGGGGCATGCGCTCGCTGCACGACTGGCGGATGTGGCACGACGATCGCCTGCACCTGAACGCGCTCGGCCACGCCCGGGTCGCGCAGGCCGCCCTGGTCGGCCTCGGGCTCGAACCCGGCTCCCCCGACTGGGACGAGCCGCTGCCACCCGCGCCCCTGATGACCCGACGCGAGCGGCGCGACTGGAACGTCGTCTGGGCCCGCGAGCACCTCGCCCCGTGGCTGGGCCGGCGGATCCGCCGCACCTCGTCCGGCGACGGTCGCCGCGCCAAGCAGCCCACCTACCGCGAGGTGTTGCCGCGCTCCTGATCGCGGTTGTCGCGATCCGGCCACCAGCCGAGCCTCACCCGTCACCCCCGTCACAGCAGAGGCCGAAGGCGGCCGGATCACGACACGGGTGCCGGACCACTGCCACGGGTCGGAACGCCGCCGCGGACGCGAGGCATCGCGATCGTTGCCGCGATCCGGCCACCAGGCGGCGCGGTTGTGATGGGGGTGACGGGTGGGACGCGGAGCGTGGCCAGATCCCGACAGGCGTCAGCCCTCGGCGAGCAGTGCGTCGATCTGGTTGGTGGCGAGCGTGATGCCCTCCTCCATGCCCATGTCGAGCACCTGCTGCAGGGCCTCGGTGGTCTCGTAGGTGGTGGTGAACGTCGCCCTGGTCCCGGTCGCGGTGGGTTCGAACGCGAACTCCGCGGCGGCGACCGGCATGCCCGGCGCGGGCGCGAACGACTCGTCGGCGAAGAAGTCCTCGAACGTGAACCGGCTGAGCACCTCCACCTCGAGCACCCGCCAGCCGCCGTAGAACCGCTCCCCCTCGGGGCTGGTCATGTAGTAGTGCATTCGCCCACCGGGGACGAGCGAGTGCTCGACCACCGTGGACGGGAAGCCCGGCGGGCCCCAGACCCGCTCCAGCTGGCGCGGGTCGGCGTACACCTGCCAGACGCGCTCGAGCGGGGCGGCGAACTCCGCGGTGACGACCAGCGAGCGGGCGTCGAGGTCCTTCGTGATCTCGGTGACGGGCATATCAGTCCTCCTGGATGAGTTCATCGATTCGTGCGATGCGGCCGCGCCAGATGTCCTCGAGCTCGCCGAGCATCGAGGCGACCGAACGCACCGCCTCCACGTCGCCGCTGGCCAACTGCTCGCGACCGTGTCGCCGCTTGGTCAGCAGGCCGGCCCTCTCGAGGACGGCGACGTGCTTCTGCACCGCGGCGAAGCTCATGTCGTAGCTCGCCGCGAGCGCGGTGACCGAGTGTTCTCCGGCCAGCACGCGGCGCAGGATGTCGCGCCTGGTGCGGTCGGCGAGGGCGTGGAAGAACGCGTCCGCCCGATCCTCGTCCGCCTCGATCACCTGCCTAACATACAACTGATTGGTTGTACGTTGTCAAGAGCGCTCCTCCGCTCCGTGGCGTCGAACCTGAGCTGCCGCTGTGACTTGGCACAATGGGCGCATGCCGACCACCCTGAGCAGGCCCGCGCAGCCTGCGTCCCTGACCCGGGCCGAACGGCTGCGCCTGTGGGCGGCCATCCGGGTCGGCGACGTCGCCGCGCTCGCGTCCCGGCTGGCCGGACGGGGCTCCGGCGCGTCCATCCGCGGCCAGGTGCTCACCCGGCTCGACCCGGACGCGTTCTCCGACCTGCTCCAGGGCCATCGCGTCCTGGCGGTCTCGGGCACCAACGGCAAGACCACCACCACCCACCTGCTCGCCGCAGCGGTGGAGGCCGGGCTCGGCGCGGACGCCGGCCGCCTGGTCACCAACGCCGACGGCGCCAACCTGCACTACGGCATCGCGTCCGCGCTCAGCCAGCGGCCGAAGGCCGACATCGCCGTGCTCGAGACCGACGAACGGGTGGTCTCGGACATGATCGCTCACGCCCGCCCCGAGGTACTCGTGCTGCTGAACTTCAGCCGCGACCAGCTCGACCGCCACCACGAGATCAAGGCGCTCGGCCGGTCGTGGCGGGTGGCGCTCGAGGCCGCCGGCGAACTCGGCCCGACGATCATCGCGAACGCCTGCGACCCGCTGGTGGCCTGGTCGGCCGGCACGGCGGCGAACGTCATCTGGGTGGAGACCGCCACCGTGTGGAGTGCGGACGGGGCGCTCTGCCCGGCGTGTGGCGCCCTGCTGCGCCGCATCCCCACCGACGGGCGTGACCGCTGGGACTGCCCCGGCTGCGAGCTCACCCAACCGGAGGCCGGCTACCGGGTGGACGGCGAGCGGATCGTGCTGCCGAACGGGAAGATGGTGCACCCGGACCTGCAGGTGCCCGGCTCGTTCAACGTCTCCAACGCCGCCTGCGCGCTGGCCGCCGCCGTCGAGTTCGGCGTCCCGGTGCCGGACGCGCTGGCCGGCATGCACACGGTCACCTCCCCCGCCGGACGGTTCGCCACCACGCACTTCGGCCGCACCCGGGCGCGGCTGCTGCTGGCGAAGAACCCCGCCGGCTGGGCCGAGGCGCTGCCCCTGGCCACATCCGACCCGGTGATCCTGGCGATCGACTCGGTCGCTGCGGACGGCAAGGACGTCTCCTGGCTGTGGGACGTGGAGTACGAGCAACTGGCCGGACGCCTGGTGGTCTGCACGGGCCCGCGCGCCCAGGACCTGGCCGTCCGGCTGAGCTACGCCGGGGTGGAGCACGAGGTCGAACCCGACCTGCGGGCGGCGCTCGGCGAGCGCGACCTGCCCGTGGACGTGATCGCCACCTACACCCCGTTCCAGAGGCTGCTGAAGATGGCGGGGCTGCGATGAAGCCGGTCGAGATCGTCCTGGTCTACCAGTCGCTGCTGGGCATCTACGGCGACCGGGGCAACGCGATGGTGCTGCGGCAGCGGCTCGCCTGGCGCGGGATCGAAGCGGTGCTCACCGAGGTCGACCCGGGCGACGAGGTGCCGTCCACGGGGGCGGTGTACCTGCTCGGCGGTGGCGAGGACGCGGCGCAGATCTCGGCCGTCCGCGCGCTGAAGGCCGACGGCCACCTGTTCGAGGCGATCGAGGCCGGCGCGGTGCTGTTCGCGGTGTGCGCGGGCTACCAGATCGTCGGGAAGACCTTCACCGTCGGCGAGCACGACGAGGTGATCCAGGGGCTCGGCCTGCTCGACGTGGAGACGCGCCGGGGGCCGGAGCGTGCGGTCGGCGAGGTGCTCAGCGCGTGGACGCGTCCGGACGGCACCGAGAGCCTGGTCACCGGTTTCGAGAACCACGGCGGCTTCACCTACCTCGGTGCGGACGCCGAGCCGCTCGCCCGGATGGAGATCGGCGTCGGCAACTGCGGGGACGGCACCGACGGCGCCGTCCAGGGCAACGTGCTCGGCATCTATCCGCACGGCCCGATCCTGGCCCGCAATCCCGAACTCGCCGACCACCTCCTGGAGCGCGCGCTCGGCCGCGAGCTGGACCCGCTGCCCAACCCCGAGCTGGACGAGCTCCGCCGCCAGCGCATCGCCGCCGTCCGCAAGGCCGGCCTGCGCCGCTGACCCGGCCCGTCGCGCCCCCTGACTGCCCGCTTCGCTACAGCTACGCGAGGACGCTACCCAAGTACGGGTAGCGTCCCGGACCAGCTGTAGCGGAGCTGGGGGGTCAGGCGGAGAGGCCGCCGAAGAAGATGTCGAGCAGGTCGGTGACGGTATCGGCGTCGGCGGTGTCGCCGGCCCCGGGCGGGGCGAAGAACGGGTAGAGCATGCCGAGCAGGATCCACACCACGCGGGACGGGTCCTTGGCGACGAACTCGCCGGACGCCACCCCGTCCGCCACGAGCTGCTGCAGCGGGCCGATGAACCGGTCGCGGTAGGCGGACGCGAAGGACGCCCGCTGCTCGGGTTCCAGCTGGCCCACGTCGTGCATGGCCAGCCGCATGATCGCCCTGCGCTCGACGGGCAGCGCGAAGAGGTGCTGCACCAGCCAGCGCAGCCGGGCCTCGCCGTCCCCGTGGTCGGCGCTGGCCTCGACCACCCCGGCGATCTCGTCGAGGTAGCCGGTGAACACCGCGTTCAGCACGTCGGACTTGCCGGCGAAGTGGTAGTAGAGCGCCGCCTTGGTGATGCCGCACGCCTCGGCGATCTCGCGCATCGCCACGCCCTCGTACCCCCGGGCGACGAACAGGCCGGTCGCCGTGGCCAGGATCCGCTCACGCATGCGCGGCCTCCGCACTGCCCTGACCGTGGCCCTCCGCGGGTCGCGCCTCGGCCTCCCGCGACTTCAGGAACATGGCCGCGACGAGCAGCAACGCCGAGAGCACCCCGACCATCGCGAACGCCGCGTCGTAGCCGGCCGCGCCCGCCGCGGACGCCGCCACCGCGCCCACCACGGCACTGCCGAGCAGCTGGCCCGTGCTCGTGAAAGTGGTGACCAGGCCCTGCGCGGCCGAGCGCTCCGCCGCGGTGGTCTCGTTCAGCGTCACGTACCGGACCGGCGCCCCCAGCAGCGCCGAGAGGCCCAGCCCGATCAGCAGCCCCGAGACGATGAACATCGCCAGCGAGGACGAGGTCTGGCTGAGCAGGACCATGCCGACAGCCAGTACCGCGACGCCGGCCATGATCACGGTCCGCGAGCCGAGCCGGTCGAGCAGGCGCCCGGCGAGTGGCGAACCGACCGCCATCGCCGCCACCACCGGCATCAGCAGGTAGCTGCCCACGGACGCCGAGACCCCCAGGGACGCGACAGCCAGCGTCGGCATGAACACCAGGCTGGCCTCGCCCAGGCCGGCACCGGCGGTGAGCACGAAGCCCAGCCGCAGCTGCCGGCGCGCGAACAGGGCGATCGGGAACACCGGGTTCGCCGCGACGCGCTCCACCCGCACCAGCACCAGCCAGGCCACGACCGAGACGACCAGCCACGGCCACACGTCCGGGCTGATCAGGCTCGCCCAGAAGTTCCCGGTGTCGATGGCGCCGAGGCCGTACGCGAGCGACCCCAGCGCCACGGCCAGCGCGGTCATGCCGGCCCAGTCGAAGCCGCCGGCGTCCGCCACCCGGTGGTGCGGCAGCAGGCGCCAGGCCAGCACGACCACGACAGCGGCGACGGGCAGGTTGATCAGGAAGAGCCACTGCCAGCCGAACGGCAGCAGCACGCCACCGATGATCGGGCCGATGATGAACGCCAGCCCGAACACGGCGCCGATCATGCCGAGCGCGCCGCCCCGCTTCTCGGGCGGGAAGGTGTCGCCGATCACGGCGCTCGCGACCGGGAAGATGCCACCCGCGCCGAGGCCCTGCACCCCGCGGCCGAGGATCAGTAGCCAGAACGCGCCGGAGCCGTGGGAGAACGCGACGACGAGCGAGCCGACGGCGAACAGCGCCACGTCGAGGATGTAGACCGCGCGCCGGCCGAAGAAGTCGCTGAGCTTCGCCATCAGCGGGGTGCCGATCAGGTTCGCCAGCACGTACGCGCTGAACACCCACGAGGTGGCCCGGGCGTCCAGGCCGAACTCCGCCCGGATCGCGGGCAGCGCGGGCCCCACGATCGCGATGTCGAGCGCCCCCATCAGCACGCCCACGAACAGGACGCCGAGGAGGCGATTGCGCTGTTTGTCGTCCACCATGCTCCTTACTTACCGGTCGGTAAGGAGTGTAGCGCGCCCGGGGAAGTGCGTATTCCCCGCGCCCGGGCACCCCCTGCATGATCGGGGCCATGCGCATCGCGGTACTCGGCACGGGAATGGTCGGACAGTCGCTGGCGGGGGGCCTCGCCCGGCTCCGGCACGAGGTGACGGTCGGCACCCGCGACCCGCAGGCGTCGCTGGCCCGGCTGGAAGCGGGTGGCTTCGGCGCGTGGGCGGCCCTGCACGCCGAGGTGCGGGTCGCGACGTTCGCGGACGCGGCCGCGGGCGCCGACCTGGTGGTGAACGCGCTGTCGGGGGACGTGTCGGTGGCCGGGGTGGGCGCGGCCTCGATCGCCGACGGCACGGTGCTGCTGGATGTGGCGAACCCGCTCGAGTTCGGCCCGGGCAGGGCGCCGAGCCTGTTCCTGTCCAACACCGATTCCCTCGGCGAGCTCCTGCAGCGGACGTTCCCGACCCTGCGGGTGGTGAAGAGCCTGAACACCATGACCGCCCCGCTGATGGTCGCACCCCACGACCTCGCGGACGGCGACTTCAGCACCTTCGTCTGCGGCGACGACGCCGAGGCGAAGACCCTGGTCACCGGCCTGCTGGCCAGCCTCGGGCACACCGACCTGATCGACCTCGGCGACATCACCGCGTCCCGCGGCGTCGAGGCGATGATGCTGGTCTGGCTACGCCTGATGGGCGTCCTCGGTAGCGCGAGGTTCACCTACAAGATCGTCCGCTGAGTACCGCTCGCTGCGAGAAGCGACCTCCACACCCAATCGCTCTTTGAGGAGCGAGCGCCAGCGAGCGTCACGAAGGGCCCCATCACCGGCCCTTCGTGACGCCGCTCGTTCCTCGCGGCTCCTCAGGGACCAGTACGGGATGACCCGAACACCCGGCCGGGTCCTCAGAGCACCGAGTAGCCCTCGGGCAGGGCGTCCCTGCCGGTGGCGGCGAGCAGCAGCGGGCCGGCCGCGCCCCGGGCGACGGCGAGGTCGCAGAGCAGCCGCAGGGTCACCGCGGCCGGCAGTTCGGGCGGCTCCACGGGCACGCCGAGCGCCGCAGCCAGGTCGGCGGTGTGCACGGTGAGCTCGAGAATGCGGGTGGGCAGGTAGTCGACCAGCCGCATCCCGCCGGCGATGGTGGTGGGCACCTCGTCGCCGGTCAACCCGTCCACCAGCGGGAGCACCCGGCCGGCGATCTTCGCCACCGCGCCCGCAGGGTCGGTGCCCAGCGCATGACCGGCGTCCCGGCCGCGCTGGGCGACCCCGGGGCCGGACGACATGGCGTGGGTGGCCAGGTAGTAGGCCACCGGCGAGTCCACCATGACGGCCGCCGCGGGCTCCTTGAGGTACGCCTCGACGGTGAGCAGCGAGCGGCTGGTGTGGCCGACCAGCGCGCGGACGTCCCACTCCCCCAACCCCGGCTCGGCCCAGCGTCCGTTGACCTGCGCGATGGTGGCCTGGAACCAGGTCGTCGCCTCCCGGTAGGCCTGCCGGGACTCCTGCCACGCGTACACCATCGGGGCACCTCCTCCGCCACGGGGTGATCCTCGCAGGGTACTCCTGGGCACCGCGGACGGATCAGTCCACCAGCACCACCAGCAGGGTGCGTGGTCCGTGCACACCCTCGACGCGGCTCAGCTCGATGTCGGACGTGGCGGACGGGCCGCTGATCCAGGTCAGCGGCGCACCCTCGGTGACGGCGTCGGCCAGCCGTGCGACGGCCTCGGGCACGTCGGAGACGACCTGGGCGGCCCGCACCACCACCAGGTGGGTGTCCGGCACCAGCGTGAGCGCCCGCCGGCCCTGGTCGGACGCGTGGTCGAGCACGATCGTCCCGGTCTCCGCGATGCCGACCGCGGCCGCGGTGACGACCCCGTCGATCGCGTCCAGTTCGGCCCGGGACAGCTGCGGCTCGTCGTCGTGGACGGCGATCCCCGCTGCCTCGATGGCCTGCCGCCAGGGTTGCTCCACCCCCGGCGGCAGGACCACCGAGCGCACCCCGGCCTCGCCGAGGAGCCCGGCGACCCGGCCTGCGAGACTCCCTTCGTCGCAGCGGGCCACCGTTGCCTTGTAGTCCTCGCACATCTCCACGAACCGGGCGAGCACGTCGGGCATCGCGGTCGGCTTCCCGTACTCCCAGTCGAGCGGGACGTCCGTCGCGGGGTCGGTGACGGACACGTCCACCAGGGCGGCACGGACCCGGCCCAGGATCTCCTCGCGCGCGCTCACTTCCGCTCCTCCCCGCGGTTCTTGCGCCACCACTCCCGGAACGACTCCGGCGGCGGCATCGGCAGGTCGCGGGCCCGCGTCCACGGGGACGCCGGCCAGGGCAGTGGCCCGAGGTGGCTGGTGTTCGGCAGCACCCGCGCGGCCAGCCCGGCCACCCGCTCGGCCAGTTCGAAGTGCTTGTGGTCGGCCAGCACCCAGCCCGCGGCGGCCATCGCGGTGGGTTCCAGCTTCGGCTTGCCGCGCTTGTGGTCGGCCACCTCCTTGCGCAGGTGCACCAGCATGTCCGGGATCGGGATCCGCACCGGGCAGACCTCGAAGCACGCCCCGCACAGGCTGGACGCGTAGGGCAGCGACTGGTCGATCTCGTGGCCCAGTCCGCGCAACTGCGGGTTCAGCACCGCCCCGATCGGGCCCGGGTAGACCGAGCCGTAGGCGTGCCCGCCGACCCGCTCGTAGACCGGGCAGATGTTCAGGCAGGCCGAGCACCGGATGCAGCGCAGCGCCGGGCGCCCCTGCGGGTCGGCGAGGGCGTTCGTGCGTCCATTGTCGACGAGGACGACGTGCACCTCCTGGGGGCCGTCGCCGGGCGTGACGCCGGTCCACATCGAGGTGTAGGGGTTCATCCGCTCGCCGGTGGACGAGCGCGGCAGCAGCCGCATGAACACCTCGAGGTCGGCGACGGTGGGCAGCACCTTCTCGATGCCCACCACCGAGATGAGGGTCTCGGGCAGGGTCAGGCACATCCGTCCGTTGCCCTCGGACTCGACGACCACCAGCGTGCCGGTCTCGGCGATCGCGAAGTTCGCCCCCGAGACGGCCACCTTCGCCCGCAGGAACTTCTCCCGCAGGTGCCGCCGGGCCGCGCCGGCGAGCTCGGCCGGATCGTCGCTGATGTCCTCGGGTGCCGGCGTGCCGTACTTCTTCATCTCGCGCAGGAAGATCTCCCGCACCTCGGCGCGGTTGCGGTGGATGGCCGGGACGAGGATGTGGCTCGGCCGGTCGTGCCCCAGCTGGACGATCAGCTCGGCGAGGTCGGTCTCCCAGGCCGCGATCCCGGCGTCCTCGAGGGCCTCGTTGAGTTCGATCTCCTGGGTGGCCATGGACTTCACCTTGACCACCTCGTCGACGCCCCTGGCCTGGACCAGGCCGACGACGATCCGGTTGGCCTCGGCGGCGTCCCGGGCCCAGTGGACGGTCGCACCGGCCCGGGTCAGGGACTCCTCCAGCTGCACGAGGTAGGTGTCGAGGTGGCGCAGGGTGCGGTTCTTGATCGCCTCGCCGGCGAGCCGCAACTCCTCCCACTCCGGCACCTCGGCGACCCGCGCCGCCCGCTTGGCCCGGATGGTGCCGGTGGCGTGGCGCAGGTTCTTGCGCAGCTGCTCGTTCGCGAGTTCGCTCTTCACGTTCTTCTGGAACTTCGGCATGCCCAGGTACGTCCCGGGCG
>JAGQUI010000679.1 GCA_020438595.1 Propionibacteriaceae bacterium
TGGCGGTCTTGGCTGCGGTGGCCTGCTCGGTGAAGCTCATGCCGCACAGGATAGGACGTGGACCGAGTAAGGAACCGTCCCCGATTCGGTCCGCGGACCAGGTCGGGGACGGTTCCTTACTCGGTCCGCCTCAGGACGCGGTGGCGAACAGCGCGCGCAGGCCGAACCGGCGGGCCAGCCACCACGCGACGTTGAACACCGCCACCAGGCCCGTGGCGACCGCGCAGATCAGCGCGCCGGGATCCGGAACCAGCAGGGCCCAGGTACCCCACAGCGACTGGTTCACCAGCTGCCAGGCCAGGAACACCGGTGACACGCCCGACACCGCGGGCGCGCGGACCAGGTCGACGCTCTGCCCCGCGTTCGCCCCGATGGCCGGCACCAGGCTGATCGTGCCGAACACGGCCGAGCCCAGGCTGAGGTCGACGCCGATCAGCAGCAACGTGCCCGCGAGCGGCGGGAGCAGGACCCGCCACAGCTGGAGGCCGCGGTCGCGCGAGACCAGCACCAGCACCGGCAGGGTGGACGTGACCGCCAGGGCGTTCGGCAGCACCATGTTGAGCTGGCCGATCAGCATGCCGTGGGAGGTCCAGGTCAGGTTGAGCACCAGCATGAACTGCCAGGCGACCAGGGAGAGCCCGTCGGTGTCGCGGGTACGCCACAGCCGGACGGCCTGCGGCACACCGAGCAGGGTGGCGGTCAGCGCGGCCAGCCAGCCCAGGATCGCGATGCCGCTCACCGTCCCGCCCTCCGGGACCCGGTCGGGCGCGGATCAGTCGAGGTCCGGCGAAGCGTCCGGGTTGTCGATCGGGTCGGGCTCACCGGCCAAGCCTACGGGCGCCGGCTCGGTCGCCGACACCGCAGAACGCCTACTCAGCCGCACTTCCAGCCGCGAAACCGCCTCGAGTTGCAGCGGACGCAACCCTGCTCTCCGCAGGCCCCACCAGACCAGGTTGAACAGGGTCAGCGTCCCCGTCGCCGTGGCGGCGATCATGGTGCCCGCGTCGCCCACCAGCACGCCCCAGCCGAGCCAGAGCGCCTGGTTGAGGACAGCCATGGCCAGGAAGACCGGGGAGACCCCCTCCACCCGCGGTGCCCGGATCAGTTCGACGCTCTGCCCGATGGTCGCGAACGCGGCCGGCAGCACGGCGAACGCCCCGTAGAACGCGGTGCCCAGGAACAGGTCGATCCCGATCATCACCCCGGCGAGCACCAGGCCGGGCAGGAGCACCCGGGGCAGCGGCCGGTGCAGCTCGCGCGCCAGCAGCAGCAGCACGGCCAGCGTGGCGAGGCCGCCCAGGACGTTGGGCACGATCATGTTCAGCTTCGCGATCAGGAAACCGTGCACCATCCAGGCGATGTTCAACCCGAGGATCGTCTGCCAGGCCGGCAGCGAGACCCCCGCCACGTCGCGGGTGCGGACCAGCCGGACGACCTGGGGCAGGCCCAGCACCGTCCCGACGAGGGCCGCTCCCCAGCCGAAGAGCTCGACGGGCGTCACTTCTTCTTCCTCGCCCGCACGATCAGGTCGTCGCGGTGCAC
>JAGQUI010000680.1 GCA_020438595.1 Propionibacteriaceae bacterium
CGCGCCGGGTAGCGGCGGATCAGTTCGTCGATCCGGTCGAACGCCACCAGCAGCTCGTCCGCGGCGGACGCGAACCGCTTGCCCAGAGTCGTGGTCTGCGCGGCGACGTTGTGCGAGCGTCCGGCCATCGGCAGGTCGCGGTACTGCACGGCGAGCCGGGTGATGTTCACCAGCACCGTGACGATCCGCTCCCGGACCAGTTCGAGCGACGACAGCAGCTGGCGCTGCTCGATGTTCTCGGTGAGGTCGCGGCTGGTCATGCCCTTGTGCACGTGCTCGTGGCCGGCGAGGGCGTTGAACTCCTCGATCCGGGCCTTCACGTCGTGCCGGGTGACCCGCTCGCGGGCGTCGATGGACGCCAGGTCGACGCGGTCGACGACCCTCTCGTAGTCGGCGATCACCGCGTCCGGGTCGTCCCCGCCGAAGTCGACGCCCAGTTCGGCCTGCGCGCGCAGCACGGCCAGCCACAGCCTGCGCTCGGCCACGATCTTCGCCTCCGGCGACCAGATCTCCCGCATCGCCGCGGACGCGTACCGGGTAGCCAGGATGTCGGGAATCATGCGCCCGCCCCCTCAGCTTCGCTACCCGTACTCCGGGCCGCTACCCGTACTTGGGTAGCGTCCTCAACTACCGGTAGCGAAGCGGCGGCGAGGGCGATGTCGGAGCGGTGGAAGCCGCCGGGCAGCGTGATGCCGGCCACCTTCGCGTAGGCGGCGTCCCTGGCCTCGGCGAGCGTCGCGCCCGTACCCACCACGGTCAGGACGCGCCCGCCGGCGCTCACCAGCTGTCCGGACGCATCGAGCGCCGTCCCTGCGTGGAACACCCCTTCGATGTCCGCACCCGCGATCGGATCGCCCTTGCGCGGTGCTTCCGGGTAGCCCTCGGCAGCCACCACGACGCCCACGGCGGCGCCGCTGCCCCACTCCAGCGGGGCGTGCCCGCCGAGCGTGCCGGTCGCGGCCGCGTGCAGCACCCCGTACAGCGGCGTCTGCAGGCGGGTCAGCAGCGGTTGGGTCTCCGGGTCGCCGAAACGGCAGTTGAACTCCACCACCCGGACGCCGCGCGAGGTGAGCGCGAGCCCCGCATAGACCAGCCCGACGAACGGGGTGCCGCGACGCCGCAGCTCGTCCACCGTGGGCTGGATCACCGTCCGGACGACCTCGCCGGTCAGCCCGTCCGGCGCCCACGGCAGCGGCGTGTACGCGCCCATGCCGCCCGTGTTGGGGCCGGCGTCCCCGTCCCCGACCCGCTTGAAGTCCTGCGCCGGCTCGAACGGCAGCACGTGCTCGCCGTCGGACAGCGCGAACAGGCTCACCTCGGGCCCGTCCAGGAACTCCTCGACGATCACCCGCCGGCAGCCCGCCGCGTGCCGGATCGCCGCGTCCCTGTCGTCGGTGACGATCACGCCCTTGCCCGCGGCCAGCCCGTCATCCTTCACCACGTACGGCGCGCCGAACTCGTCGAGGGCGGCCACCACCTCGTCCATCGAGACGCAGAGCCGCGCATCCGCGGTGGGCACGCCGGCGGCCTCCATGATCTC
>JAGQUI010000681.1 GCA_020438595.1 Propionibacteriaceae bacterium
CGGTTGCACGCATGCCCCGACACACATCCGCCGCCCACTGGAGGCCAGGGGCGGCGGACGAGGTGTGGGTGACAGCGACAGCTAGCCCGCAAGGGCCTTGCACTGCCCGAGGGCCCTGTGGCCAACCACGTTGGGGAGGCCTGCGAAGCCGCCGGACACCCCCGGGATCAGATTCATGCAGATCAGGTTTCGCCCGACCGTGTTCTGGACGACGTAGACGCCGGGTGCATCCGGGTGCTCGTCGTTCACCGTGATCCGGGCGAGGATCGCGTTCCCGCCGATCCGGTTGAACATGACGCCGATCCACTCGACGGTCATCCCGCCGACGTCGAGGTTACGGCCGATGGTGTTGTTCTTCACCGACCAGTAGCCGTGGGGGCCGCCGCCGCGCACGGTGACGTTGCCCTTGACGGTGATGCCGTTGAGTGCGACCAACGCCGCCCCGGCGATCGTGATGTTGCCGCGGACGGTGATCGTGGAGTGCCCTTCCGGATCTTTGGTGCACGGGTGCGCCGTGTTCCCGGTGTCGGCGGGGGACTGGCAGCCCAGTCCGATCATCGAGCCCGCGCCGCCGACGACGTTGTGTCCGACGGTGATGGTTGAAGGGAAGCTCTGGGCGTCGAGCGTGGCGCCCGCAGCGACCAGGACGTTGCCGCGGACGTTGATCACGGCGTCCTGTGCGACTGAGCAGTCACCGATGACGGTGAGGCTGGCGTAGGTGTTCGACGGGATCTCTCCGCCGCTGCAGATGTAGGCCGCCGGGTGCGGCGCGGCGTCGGCGGGGATCGCCGCCCCGGGGGCGAAGGCGAGCGCCCCCGCTATGGTGAGGGCTCCCAGAATCCTGAGCCGCAGTCTGTTCTTCATGAGTACTACCCCTCTCACGGCCCCTGCGCTGGAGCCGTCCACCCGGTCTAACCCCGGGCGCCGGATCGGGTCAACGGCCCGGAGTCCGCGCGGGTGGCGCACTTTGGGCACTGGCCAGAACCCCTCGTGCGGTGTATTGGCCTCCTGACGCCCACGCGCCCGTTGACTGCGGCGCCGCGTAGCTCACGGCGACGCCGGCCCCGCCCCGTCGTCGGAACCCCGGCATGGACTCAGGTGTGCTCCGTATCCCGAGCCCGCGGCACGCCCTGGCGGGCGATCAGCAGTTGCACATCGGGCAGGCCGGGCACCACGTGGTGGGCCGCCTCGAGTTGGTGGGGGGTGAAGGTCGTGCTGACGGCGATGACGAGCCCGATCCCCGCGGCGACAGCCGAGGCAACGCCCGCAGGGGCGTCCTCGACGGCGCAGCAGTCTTCGGCCCCGACCCCCAGCTTCCGGCAGGCGAGTGAGTACGGCTCCGGATCGGGCTTGCCGCGGCTCACCTCGGCCCTGGTCACCACGACGGTGAACCGGTCGAGCAGGTCGCCGAGGCAGGTGCGGGCCCAGTCCCGGGTCGCCGACGTGACAAGTCCGAGCGGGACGCCCGCCCCGGCCACGAGCTCCGCGGCCCCCGGCACGAGCCGCGGGCGCGGCAGCTCGCCCACGTGGGCGAGCAA
>JAGQUI010000682.1 GCA_020438595.1 Propionibacteriaceae bacterium
GTCCCCGCCGACGATCCAGACACTGCGCCGCAGCAGGTGGTCGGCCACCGAGCGCAGGTCCTCCACGCCCGGCCCGGACATGGTGTCGAGCAGCGCCTTCAGCGCGTCCACCCGGGCCCGCTGCTGGCTCAGCTCCGACTCGTACTGCTGCGGGGCGTTCAGGATCGCGTCCACGGTCTCGTCGCCCAGGTCGTCGCGCAGTTCCTCCAGCCGCCGCCGGGCGGTGTCGGTGTGCAGGTCGGCGGCGAGCCGCAGGCCCAGGCCGAACTCGGCGTTGTCCTCGAACAGGGAGTTCGACCAGGCCGGGCCGCGGCCGTACTTGTTGGACGCCCACGGCGTGGTCGGCAGGTTGCCGCCGTAGATGGACGAGCAGCCGGTCGCGTTCGCCACCGTGGCGCGGCCGCCGAACAACTGGGTGAGCAGCTTCAGGTACGGGGTCTCGCCGCAGCCGGAGCAGGCGCCGGAGAACTCGAACAGCGGCTCCAGGAACTGGGTGCCGCGCACGTTCGCGAAGTCGACCCGCGAGCGCCGGTTCACCGGGATCGTCTCGAAGAAGGTGACGTTCTCCTTCTGCTTGGTGCGCTCGAGCACCGGGGCCAGGTTGATCGCCTTGCGCGAGCCGCCCGAGCCGAGCGGCTTCACCGGGCATGCCTCCACGCACAGCCCGCAGCCCGTGCAGTCCTCGGCGTACACCTGCAGGGTGTAGCGCGAACCGGGGAATCCGGCCGCGTTCAGCGGGGCGGACTGGAACCCGTCCGGTGCGCCGTCGAGCGCGGAGTCGTTGTAGTACTTGGCGCGCAGCACGGCGTGCGGGCAGACGAACGCGCAGTTGCCGCACTGGATGCAGGCGTCCGGATCCCACTCGGCGATGATGTCGGAGATGTTCCGCTTCTCGTACTTGGTGGTGCCGGACGGGTAGGTGCCGTCCACCGGCAGCGCGCTGACCGGCAGGCTGTCGCCGGCGCCGAGCAGCATCGACGCGGTCACGTTCTGCACGAAGTCGGGCGCCTTGGCCGGCACCGGCGGGATCATCTTCTTCCCGCCCACCGGCGCCGCCGGCACCTCGATCCGGTGCAGGTTCTCCACCGACGCGTCCACGGCGGCCTCGTTCTTGGCCACGACGTCGGCGCCCTTGCGGCCGTAGGTCTTGCGGATGGTCCGCTTGACCTCCTCGATCGCCTCCTCGCGCGGCAGCACCTTGCTGATCGCGAAGAAGCAGGTCTGCAGCACGGTGTTCGTGCGCCGGCCCATGCCCGCCTTGCGGGCGACCAGGTTCGCGTCGATCGCCCACAGCTCGATGCCGAGGTCGATGATCTTCTGCTGCATGGGCACGGGCAGGTGCCCGAACACCTCGTCCGGCTCGTAGGGGGTGTTGACCAGCAGGACGGTGCCGGGACGGGCGAACTCCAGCACGTCCACCCGCTCCAGGATCGACCACTGGTGGCAGCCGATGAAGCCGGCCTGGCTGACCAGGTACGGGGCCTCGATCGGATGCGGCCCGAAGCGCAGGTGGGACACCGTGCGCGACCCGGAC
>JAGQUI010000683.1 GCA_020438595.1 Propionibacteriaceae bacterium
GCAGGCTCTGCGGGTGCGGAACTCTCCGGCGCGGGATCGGCCTTCACGACCTCCGCCGGCGGGCCCGCGGGCCGACTGGCGGCCCGGCGGCGCCGCGTCGGCGCGGCAGGCGGGGTCTCGGGCTGGTCCTGGGCGGACTGATCAGTATTCGGGTGTTCAGAATCGAGCACTCTTGCTCTCCTTCAGCGGCGGGGGTGCCGCAAACGTGGCTGCCACAGGGACAGCGAAGCCTGGTCTCGGTAGCCGCAGCGCTCTGACCCCCGCGGTCGACTGGCGTCGCGGTGAGGTTTCCAGCGCAATGACCGACCTGTCACATCGGTCCACGTGCTTCCGGCGGCCGCGGGTCTGGATGACTCCGGCCAGCGCCCAGTATTCCACACTCGACCGCCTCGTCCCACACGGCACGAGGGCCGCGTCGGTCTCAGCCGGCCAGGGGATCAAGGATGCGCTCGCCGTCCCAGGTGCCCTGCTCGAGACGGGTGACCAGCGGCGGGACGCCGGTCTTCAGGGTGGGACGGATCAGGTGCAGCGCCTGGACCAGGTCGTCCGGCCGCACGAGCGGCTCGGAGATCACCGAGACCAGTTCGATCCGGTTCCCTCCGGCGGACAGGGTGATCACGGCGGCGCGGACATCGAAGCGGCGCAGACCGCTCTTGGTCATGCGCTCCACCTCGACCCGGTCGGAGGTGAGCAATTCCGCCACCGCAGCGGACAGCTCGTCCGGCTCGGCGCCGGGGAGCAGGATCTCCCATCGGGAGGCGTTGAGCCGGTCGGCCAATGCCCCGGGGGTGGCCTCCACCACCTCGACGATCACCAGCCCGTCCGGCATCGCCGCGTTCAGGGCGTCCCGCACCTGGTTCGGGTCGCGCACCTCGGCCAGCCCGAGTTCGAGGTACTCGGCCTCGGTGGCCGCCCCGGTCGGCGAGGCGTTGGCGTAGCTGATCCGCGGGTGCGGGCTGAAACCCGACGAGAACGCCATCGGGATCTCGGCGCGACGCAGCGCCCGCTCGAACGCGCGTCCGAAGTCGCGGTGGGACGCGAATCGGGCCCGGCCACGCTTGGCGTAGCGCACCCGCAGCCTCTGCACGGGCGGCGCCTGCTGTTCCGGCTGTCGTCTGGGCGTCACGACGGAAGATCCTATGTCCCCGGGCGTGTCTTCCGATCCCGGGCGTCTGGCGAAGACGTGCGCCGTAGGCTGCTCGGGTGTTCTCCGTACGCAGGGCCGAGGCGAGCGAGTACGCCGCTGTGGGCGAACTGACCGTGCAGGCGTACCTCGCCGACGGCGGGCTGCCGGCGGGCGATCCGTATTACGAATTGCTGCGCGACGCGGCCGGTCGCGACACCGACGCCGAACTCTGGGTGGCGGCCGACGCCGACGGCACCCTGCTCGGCACGGTGACCTGGTGCCCGGCGGGATCGGGCTACCGCGAGCTGGGTGGCGCCGGCGAGGGCGAGTTCCGATCCCTGGCGGTGGCGCCCGAGGCACGCGGACGCGGGGTCGGCGAGGCCCTCGTGCGGCACTGCCTCAGCC
>JAGQUI010000684.1 GCA_020438595.1 Propionibacteriaceae bacterium
AAGAGGAGCCCGATCCCGGCCGGGGAGGCACTGGCCCGGATCGAGCGCGTCCTCGATTGTGTTGATGCTGACCGGGCCGGTGTGGACGACCACACCCGGCTGGACTGGGTCCGGGCCGCCCGGCGAGTCCGGGGCCGGATCGAGGCGCTGGCCGGGCTGCTGGTCGCCGAGGCCGACCAGGCCCAGGCCTCGGAACGTGCCGCCGGCACCCCGATGACCTCCTGGCTGGGGATGGGTGAGAACCTGTCGAAGCGTGAAGCAGCCGGTGCGGTGGGTCAGGCCAGGTCGTTGGGTGAACACCCGCGGGTGGGTGAGGCCGCCACCGAGGGACGGATCGGGACCGGGCAGGCCCGCGCGATCACGCGAGTGCTCGACGGGCTGAGTGACCAGTTGGATGCCGCCCAGCAGGCCCGGGCCGAACAGGTCCTGGTCGAGCTCGCCTCCCACCTCGACGCCGACCAGTTGTCCCGTTCGGCGGGCCGGGTGTTGGCGCAGGTCGCACCGACAGAGGCCGACGAGTTGTCGGAGCAGCGGTTGCAGCGCCAGGCCGAAACCGCGTACCGGCAACGCAGCCTGCGGTTCTACCGCGACGGTGCCTCCGTCCGGTTCGACGGCTCCCTGCCGCGGGTGGAGGCCGAGCAGTGGATCGCGCTGATCGACACCCACCAGGAAGCGCTACGCCGCACCACCATCGAAGCCCGGGACCCGCTCGCTGTCCCGCCCAACCCCGAACAACGCCGCGCCGACGCCCTCATCTCCCTGATCAATACAGCCGCGAACGCAATACCCGTCCCCGGGCTCGGTGTACCGACGGTGATCGTGACACTCGACTACCACCAACTCCACCAACAAGCAGCCGGCGCCGGACTCATCGGCGACGGCGTGGAGTTGTCGGCCGGGGAGCTGCGCCGTGTCTGTTGCGAGGCGAACCTCGTCCCCGCGGTCCTCGGCGGGCCGTCGGAGGTCCTCGACGTCGGACGGGAGCACCGGCTCGTCACCAAACCCATCCGGACCGCGCTCATCCAACGCGATGGTGGATGCACCTTCCCGGGGTGTGACACCCGCCCCAACCTGTGCGAAGCCCACCACATCATCTCCTGGTGGAACGGCGGCCCGACCGCCCTGCACAACCTGACCCTGCTGTGCCACCACCACCACGCCCTCATCGAACCCGCCCGCTACACGACCCGGGACCAATGGACCGTCCGGATCACCGACGATGGCTACCCCGAATACACCCCGCCCGCCCGATACGACCCCCAACAGAAGCCCATCCGCCACCGAAGACACGCCCGACCCGACACCGCCAGCCCACCCGCGACCGACCAAGGCACCGGACCACCCACCGCCGCCTGACCTCGGACGGCACGGACCGCCCACCCGCAACGGTCCCTGAGGCGCAGGCCCTCTTCTGACCGGTCCCTGAGGCGCGGGCCCTCTTCTGACCGGTCCCTGAGGCGCGGGCCCTCTTCTGACCGGTCCCTGAGGAGCCGGCCCTCCCTAGCGCGGTCGCTGAGGCCCGGGCCCT
>JAGQUI010000685.1 GCA_020438595.1 Propionibacteriaceae bacterium
GTCGCGCCGTTGCCTGAGGTGCCGGACCCGGAGACGTACGAACGGCGCGCGCGAGCCGACCGCCCGGCCAACGTGCCAGAGGTGGCCGTCGAGTTGCATCGGCAGGCCGATCGCTACAGCACCGCACGCGGCGCCGAGCGCTCGCAGATCGAGCGAGAGGTGGCCGCCTACCTCGCCAACAAGCAGCTTGCCGACTACGCCAAGGGCCAGGCGAAGGCGCGGGAGCGTCACGGGTCAAGAGTCGGCACCACAGAGCAGGGCTGACAGGTCAAGAGATCGGCAGCGGTTCACAGGAAGGGTGGAGAGCAATGAGGATCGCGAAACCGAAGGACCATGAGCCGATCCGGCTTGTGCAGGTCCGCGAAGGGTGGCGGTATCGGGCGGTCGTTGACACCGGATACACGCCGGACGGTCGGCGTCGGCAGGTGACCAGGACGTGCGCCACGCTTACTGAGGCCCGTGAGTGGGTCGCCGCGGTCCGTTCGGACGTTGCGCGGGGTGTGTTCCTCGCCCCGAACGCGGAGACGTTCGACGCGCTGGCCGGCAGGTGGCTGGCGTCGCGTCGGGATATCCGGGAGCGGACGAGGTTGGGCTATCAGCAGGTGCTGAAGCCGGTTCGGGCGAGGATCGGGCATCGGAAGGCGCAGAGCCTTCACCGGGCCGACGTTGAGGAACTCGTCTCGTGGCTGGCCACCGAGGGCGGGCAGCGAGGCAAGGGCCTTGCTCAGCGTTCGATCGTCTACACGCTCGGCGCGGTGTCGCAGGTGCTGGCGTACGGCGTCGCCGAGGGCCTGCTGTCGTCCAACCCGGCGGCCGGGGTGAAGCCTCCGCGCAAGACCAGGGCCGACGAGCGCGAGGTGGCCGTCTGGGAACCGGCCGACCTGCTCGCCTTCCGGAAGGTCGCGGACGCTGACGAGTGGGCCGCGGGCTGGCGCCTCACCCTCTCCGGGCTGCGAAGGTCCGAGGTGATGGGCATGCGCTGGCCGTCCGTCGACCTCACCGCGGGCACGGTCCGGGTGGAGGCCGGCCGGGTGCTGCTGGACGGCCACCGGACCGCAACCGATGACCCGAAGTCGGCCGCGTCGTGGCGAACCGTCGACGTCGAGAGCATGCACCCGGGCACGGTGACACTTCTCCGGTCGCTGAAGGCCCGTCAGGCTGCCGATCGGCTCGCCGCCGGTGCGGCGTACGAGGAGAGCGGTTACGTGCTCGTGGACGCCCTCGGCAGGCCCGTCCGTCCCGAGGCGTACTCAGACCGGTTCACCGAACTCTGCACCACTGCAGGAGTGCCGCGGATCCGCATGCACGACGTGCGCCACACCCTCGGCCTGACGATGCACCGGGCCGGGCAGGCGCCGGCGGATGTGGCGGCGCTGCTCGGGCACACTCTCGGGACACACCTCGGGGTCTACGTGCCCCGGACGGAACGCGGAGCGATCACCGCCGCGCATGCTCTCGGGGAGGTGCTAGCAGCGGCCCAGTAGGGCGTCCGCGAGTGCATCCCGTGAGAGATCCGTGAGAGAAG
>JAGQUI010000686.1 GCA_020438595.1 Propionibacteriaceae bacterium
CAGCGCGTCGGCCATCACGATCTGCGAGGGCGGCACGCCCCGGATCGTGGTCAGTCCGGAGGCGCTCGGGCTGGAGGCCGGGTGGCTGGACAGCACCCTGGTCCACGAGGCCGTCCACGTCGCCACGGACTCGGCGTGCGTGGCCCCAGGGGAATCCCTCGCCTGGGCCGTGGAGGGGCTGGCCGAATCGGTCACGGCCCGGGCGGACGCCGCGACCGCGTCCCGCAACCGGAAGCTGGTCGCCGAGTACCTCGCCACGAACGGCGTCCCCGCCGCGCTGCCGGAGCGACCCGAGACCCTCACCGACTACGCACTGGCCCAGCTCGCCGTCGACCAGGTGCGGGCCCACCTCGGTGCGAGGGCCGACGACCTCCTCGACCGGGCCATCCACGACGCCCCCCGGGTGACGGAGGCCGAACGGGGCGAGATCACCGGGTGGTACGTGGCGGAACTGCGCCGCCGCTCGGGCGGCTGACGCCACGGTTCGGTCCGATTTCTCAGGAATTCAGGGTCTGTCCACCAAATCCCTTCCGTCATGCCCCGCCCGCACCGTACGGTGCGGGTGGACAAGCCCCCACCCACGAGAAGGGACGGCCACATGCCGGACGAGTTGTTCAGACGGAGAAGCGCAGCCATCGCCGGGGTGGTGAGCCTCATGCTGGTCGCGACGACGGGTCTCGCGAGCACCGGCGCCAGTGCGGCCCCCGCGAAGCTCCCGGACCCGGACCTGAAGTCGCGGAAGATCAGCAAGGCTGCTGCTGCCAACTTCGCGCCCATGGCGAAGGCCGCACAGAACAAGACCCGGACGGTGTTCGTCCAGCTCAGCGGCTCCGGCGCGGCCGACGTCTCCGCGCAGGCCACCGAGGCGGGCAGCTCGAGCAGTGTGGCTCGGGGCAAGGCGAAGGCCCGCCGCGTCGAGGTGCGCGGTACCGCGAAGGCGGTCACGGCCCAGGCCCGGAAGTCGGACGCCAAGGCGACGGAACTCTTCGCGACGACCAACTCGGTGCCCGGACTCGGCCTGCGGGCGACCAACGCAGCGCTGGACCAGATCGCAAAGCGTCCCGACGTGGTCAGCATCACCACGATCGTGCCCAGGACCATCTCCAATGCGTCCTCCGGTGACCTGGTCAAGGCCCTCGCCACCTGGCAGCAGACCGGCAACACGGGTAAGGGGGTCCGGGTCGGCATCATCGACACCGGGATCGACTACACCCACGCGGACTTCGGCGGCGAGGGCACGACCGCCGCCTACGAGGACGCGCACGCGACGGCCGACTCCGGCGACCCCTGGACGCCCACGGCGAAGGTCGTCGGTGGCTGGGACTTCGTCGGTGACGACTACGACGCCGACCCCTCCTCGGCCAGCTACCAGCCGGTGCCGAACCCCGATCCCAACCCGCTGGACTGCAACGGGCACGGCACTCACGTGGCGGGCACGACGGCCGGCTACGGGGTCAACGCCGACGGCAGCACCTACACCAGCAGCTACTCCGCGCTGACCAGCTCCGA
>JAGQUI010000687.1 GCA_020438595.1 Propionibacteriaceae bacterium
CGACCCGCAACGGAAGCAGCGGCGCAATGTGATTGTGGCTGCTTACGACAATGCGGCCGAGTTCGATGCGGCCCTGGGCCTTCGCCCCGAATCTTGGACACGGTTGTGGTTGATTACGCCGCTGTGGGCAGCGTAGCGGCCCGGTGGGCCTCGTAGGTGGACGGGGACTGGTGGCCGCACCAGGAGTGGCGGCGGCGGGTGTTGTAGCGGGTGGCCCACCGGAACACGGCGCGCCGGCAGGTGGTCTGGTCGGTGAACGTGGCGGCGCCGGCGAGGAGTTCGCGTTTCAGGGTGGCGTTGAACGATTCGGCCAAGGAGTTGTCGGCGCTGGTGCCGACGGCTCCCATGGACTGGGTCACGCCGAGCTGGCCGCACAGTTTGGCGTAGTCAGCCGAGGTATAGACCGACCCGTGATCGCTGTGGAACACCGCACCGGCGAGGCTGCCCCGGTCGCGGCAGGCTGCGTTCAGGGCGTCTTCGACGAGTTCGGTGCGCATGTGGTCGGCGACCTGCCAGCCGGCGAGTTTGCGGGAGAAGCAGTCGATCACGGTGGCCAGGTACAGGTTGCGGCCCTCGGGTAGGGGTAGGTAGGTGATGTCGCCGACGTAGCGCTGGTTGGGCGCTTCGGCGGTGAAGTCGCGGTTGAGCAGGTCGGGGTACTTGGTGTCGGCCGGCTCGGGCACGGTGGTCTTCACCCGGCGGCGGAGCCGGATCCCGGCCAGATCGTGGGCCTTCATCACCCGGGCGACTCGTTTGTGGTTGACCCGATCGGCCAGCGGCACGCCGTCGTTGAGTTCGGCGGTCACCCTGGGTGCGCCGTAGGCCGGGTCCCCACCCGCCTTCGGGTCCTGGACGATCCGGATCCGTTCGGCGAGCTCGGCATCGGCCGCGGCCCGTTCGGCCCGGGCCGGTGCGGCGGCGCACCAGGCGTAGAACGACGACCGGGAGACCTCCACAGCCTCACACAACCGCTTCACCATGTAGGCGTGCTGGTGGTCGGCGACGAACTGGAAGCGGTTCACCAGTTCGTCTCCCCAGCGAAATACTTGGCCGCTTTCCGCAGGATGTCCCGCTCGGTCTCGACCTTGGTCTTCTCGGCCCGCAGCCGGGCGTTCTCCGCCTCCAACCGGGCGATCCTGACCGCCGCCGTCTCGGTGCTGCCCGACCTCGCGCCGCTGGTCGGTGGTCCCGGCACGTGCACGGTCGTCGACCCGGTCCCGAGCGTCTTCACCCAGTCCGCCAACGTCCCCCGGGACACCCCGAGATCAGCGGCGATGCCCCTCAACGTGGCATCCGGAGTGGACTCGTACAAGTCGACGGCCTGCCGGCGGAACTCATCGGAGTAGTTCTTCCTGGCCATGATCCTGATCATCTCGCTTCCTCCAGCACCTGCTGGATTCCACGTGTCCAAAACCCGGGGTCAAGCCCCGCAGAACCAGTGAGGGCAACCGCACTGATTTGGCCGCGGTGTGTGAGGGTAGCCTTTCGGCTGCCGGTCACCCGAG
>JAGQUI010000688.1 GCA_020438595.1 Propionibacteriaceae bacterium
CGGCTGCCAGCTGGAGGCCACCGCGAACGCCCTGGCGGCCTACGCCGAGGCGGCCCCCGACGAGGTGCTGCGCTGCGAGGAGTGCGAGCGGGTGCTGGTGCGCACGGCGGCGGTCTCCGCCTGATGGCCCGACCGCCCCGGGTTCCGCAGACCGGCCCGTCGATCCTCGACGCCGGGACGGGGGAGGTCTCGACCTCCCCGCGCCGGCTGGTCGTCGAGGCGGACGGTGGCTCGCGCGGCAATCCAGGCCCCGCCGCCTACGGCGCGCTGGTGCGCGACCCGGGGACCGGTGAGGTGCTCGACGCGGAGGGACGCACGCTGGGCGTGGCCACCAACAACGTCGCCGAGTACTCCGGCCTGGTCGCCGGGCTGGAGCTGGCCCGCGCCGTCGACCCCGCGGCGGCGGTGGACGTCCGGATGGACTCCCGGCTGGTGATCGAGCAGATGGCCGGGCACTGGAAGGTGAAGCACCCGGTGCTGGTGCCGCTTGCGGTACGGGCGCGGGAGCTCAGCCCCGCCGACGTCACCTGGACGTGGGTGCCGCGCGAGCAGAACGCGGCGGCCGACGCCCTCGTCAACGACGCGCTCGACGGCCACCCCCGAACCCGCCGCTGAGGAGGAGCAGTGCCCAGTCGCCACCTCTCCCTGCAACGGAGCGAGCCGCCCGCCCTCCGGGAGGGCCTGCGCCGGCTGCGGGCGTCCCTCGGGGTGGCCGGGAGCTTCCCGGCCGAGGTGCTGGCCGAGGCCGACCACGCCGCGAGCAACCCGGTGCTGCCGACCGTGGACCGCACCGACATCGGGTTCGTCACCCTCGACCCGGAGAGCTCGACCGACCTCGACCAGGCGTTCCACCTGTCCCGTACGGACGCCGGGTACCGGCTGGAGTACGCGATCGCGGACGTGGCGGCGTTCGTCACGCCCGGCGGCCACCTCGACACCGAGACCCACCAGCGCGGCGAGACCCTCTACGCGCCCACGCGCAAGACCCCGCTGCACCCGTCGGTGCTGTCGGAGGGGGCGGCCAGCCTGCTGCCCGATCAGGTGCGCCCGGCGCTGGTCTGGGAGCTGGACTTCGACGCGTCCGGGCGGACCACGTCGACGCGGGTGGCGCGCGGCCTGGTCCGCAGCCGGGCCAAGCTCGGCTACGTCGCGGCGCAGGCGGCGCTGGACGCGGGCACCGGCGGCGAGCAGCTCGAGCTGCTCCGCGAGCTGGGTACGCTCCGCCTCGCCGCCGAGGCGGCCCGCGGCGGGGTCAGCCTGTCCGTGCCGGAGCAGGAGGTCGTGGCCACCGACGACCACTGGACGCTGCAGTTCCGGGCCACGCTGCCGGTGGAGGACTGGAACGCGCAGCTGTCGCTGGCCACGGGCATGGGCGCGGCCGCCCTGATGCTGGACGCGGGCGTCGGCATCCTCCGCACGCTCCCGCCCGCCCGCGACGGCTCGCTGGCCAAGCTGCGCCGGACCGCCGGTGCCCTGGGCATCCGGTGGCCGCACGACGAG
>JAGQUI010000068.1 GCA_020438595.1 Propionibacteriaceae bacterium
GTCTGGGCGCTGTGGGGTTCGGCGAACGGCATCTCGGCGAAGCGGTCGACCGTGCTCGCCCGGGGCCGCGCGGGCGACCTGCTCGGACGGGCGCTCGCCTACGTGCCGGGCCCGGAGCCGGTGCTGGCCGTCGGCGACCAGGCCTCGCGCGCGGGCGGGGTGAGGCTGTACCCGGTGCGGGCAGGCGGGAGGCTCGGCACGCCGCGGCGGATCACGATCGGGTCCCCCGGCATCGTCGGGCAGGCGGTCGAGGACGCGGGGTTCGGTGAGTCGCTGGCGGCGTCCGGCGATCTGCTGGTCATAGGCGCCGCGGACGCCGGGCCGGTCGAGTTCTCCGGTGCCGCGTACGTGCTGCAGCTACGGCCGGGACTGCGCTACTGGGCGACCCGGGTGATCCAGGGGTCCCGGGGCGTTCCGGGGCGGCCACAGCGGCTGGACGCCTTCGGCAGGTCGGTCTCTGTGCTCGGCGACCGGGTGGCCATCGGGTCGGACGACCGGGTCGGCCGCCACGAGGCGGCCGGCACGATCCAGGTCGTCCGTGTCGAACGCACCGGGCCTGGCCTGCGGATCCATCCCGGGCCCAGGCTCACCCAGGCCAGTCCGGGCGTGCCCGGCCGGTTGGGCGCCCATGACTTCGGCGCGGAGCTTCTCGTCACGAAGCTGTGCGCCCGCACCCACGGTGTGATCGCCGCGGGCTCCGGCACGCGCGGCCCGCTGACCGTGCCGTTCAGCAACGCAACCCGCTGCCCGGGACGGCGGCTCGATGGGGCTCCTCACGGCGGCAGCCAGTCGTTCGCCGTCCTGCGGACGCGCCCGTCCGGCACCGCGGGCGAGGAGTTCGTCCTCGTGGACGGCACGACCCTGGTGTTCTCCGACGGCACCAGCCTCACCCGGACCGACCTGACGGGTACACCCGCCGACGGGCTCGGGGCACTGGCCCCACCTGCGGCCTAGCCCGATCCGGGCAGGCCCGTGGTGGTCGGGCCGGCGGTGGTCGGGCCCCTCAGCCCTCCGGGCCGAAGCGGACGCCGAGTTCGTGGACCTCCTTGGGGTAGCTGACGGCCGGTTCGTCCGCCGGGTGCAGCGGGTGCCATACCTGGGCGAAGAAGGGGTCCCGCTCGGCCCGCTCGTAGTAGTTCCAGGAGGTCCGCTCGCAGCTGTCGCACCAGTGCCCGCCCTCCATGACGAGGCGCGGGCTGGCGTCGAACTCGTGGTCGAAGGCGCAGCGGAAGCGCAACGGGGTGCGCCAGTCGCCGGTCGCCATCTCCTCCGACAGGCAGCTCCCGCCCCGGAACTCCGCCGCGCCGTGCACGTCGGCCAGCGTGAGCTCGGCCTCGGGCTTCGACTCGTCGTAGCCGTGGCCGATCGGCACCACGGCGTCCCAGTCGTCGAACGGCTGCCACTCCGCCAGCGGAAGGATGGCCTCCCAGCCGTCCCGGCTGCCCCAGTACGCGGCGATCGCCTCCTCCATCCCGGCTTCGATGAAGCGGACGGTGCCGCGCTCGCGGCGGGCCACCCTCCGCAGCCGCGATCGCAAGGACGAGCCCAACAGCCGCTCACCGAACGGCAGCCGGCACAGCGCCCGGGTCACCGGCACCAGCCCGCCGAGCTGGTCGCGGAACGTGTCGTAGAGGTAGCCCATCGAGTCGTTGCGGAAGCCCAGCACCTCCTCGAGCCGGTCGGCGTCCAGGTAGTACTGCCCGTGGAAGTTGCGGGTGGCGCTCCAGTTGGCGTCCATGGCGAGCGCGGGGTCGCGCAGACCGAGGACGCCGTACAGCTCGCGGTACATCTCCCACGCGGTCACCCGGCACGAAGGGCCGCCGGAGATGTTGTAGACGTGGTTCCAGAACTCCTCGGGCAACGGACGGCAGATGTTGCGCAAGCACCGCCGAGTCGCGGTCGCTGACGTACTCGAACACGTTGTCCAGCGGGTTGTGGAACATGATCGGGTCTTCGATCGCAGTCATCTTGCGGGACATGATTGCGGTCTGGCGCAGGCTCACCCACCGCGCGAGCCCCGACTCGATCACCGCGCGCTCGGCGGCGATCTTGGAGACCGCGTAGTAGTCGTAGACGCTCGGCTTCAGCGGGTCACCCACCCGTCCCCAGTGGATCGGTGGCATCCGGTCGCCGGTCTGGGCCACGGTGCCGATGAAGACCAGACGGGTGGTCTGGTCCTGCCCGCACTCGGCGATGGCGGTGAGGATGTTCATCGTGGAGCCGTAGTTGACCTCCATGGTGCGCTGCGGGTGGTTGTCCGCCTCGGGGGAGACGAGGGCGCCGACGTGCAGCACGATGTCGGCGCCGCGGACGCAGCCGAGCACTGTCGGGTAGTCGGTCAGGTCGCCCCACACGATCTCGAGGCCCTCGCGGCCCGCGTAGCCGGCCAGGAGTTCCCGGCTCGCCTCGTCCGGCAGGGCGAGGATGACCAGGTCCTGCCGGTCGGCGTCCAGGAGGAGCTGCTCCATGCCGGCCCGGCCCATGCTCCCGGTGGCCCCGGTGAGGAACACCCGCTGCCGTGCCATGCTCACCCGACCATCATGCCGACCGCGGTCGCGGTGCCGTCCAGGATCTCGTTGGACAGGCGCACGGACTCGGCGATCGCGGCGTCGAGGTCGTCCTCGCCCACGCCCAGCTGGTCGGAGCCGAGCGAACGGTCGATGAAGGCTTCGGCACACAGCACGTCGGCGAATCTCAGCAGGTCGAGCCCACCCTCGTGGCCGCGCTTGCGCTGCTGCGCGCTGGTCCGGCGGAGGACGAGCGAGGAGAGTGGTTTCGGGAGCGTGACGATCCGCTTGCCGGGGATGCCGAGGTGCTTGTGGATGATGGAGAACAACTCGGCAAAGGTGAGGTTGAACCAGCCGATCGGGTAGGCCGTGCCGCCGCGGTTGCGTTCCAGCGCACCGGCCATGGCCTCGCCCACTTGTCGGACGGTGACCATCGCCGAGCCGCCGCGGGGGCACGCCGTGGCCCACCGCAGGGCGCGCACCTGCTCCACGAAGAACACCCAGACCGGCCTTCGGCCGCGCTGCGCGCCGAAGATGTAGGGCAGCTCGAGCACCGCGACGTCGAAGTCGTCGGAGGCGAAGGACAGCGCCATCGCCTCCTGGTCGACCCGGCTGCGGATGTACGGGTGCCAACGGGTGAGTTGCTTCTCGGGCCAGATCCTCTCGAAGTGGGTGAAGTACGAGCCGCACACCACCGCGTGCTTCACGCCGCTCTCCCTGGCCAGGCGCAGCAGCCGGGACAGTGCGGTGATGTTGTGCCTGGCGAACAGGTCGTAGATCGGGGGCGGGGCCTCGATCCGCTCGTCCACGCCGGCGGCGAAGACGAGCCCCTCACAGCCCCGCAGGCGGTCGCGCAGCGCATCGTCGTCCAGCTCCATGAAGTCCGCGACCTCGACCTGCATCTGCGGGGGCAGGTCAGCGCCGTCGGGGGCGGGCCGCAGCGCCATGGCGACCACTTCGTGGCCGCGTGCGATCAGCTCACGGGCGCCGGCGCTGCCGAGCAGGCCGGTGCCACCGACGATGAAGACCTTCATCGTCCTTCCTTCGGTCCGGACGGCGCCCGGGGTGGGCGCACCATCCAGTTCTAGCGGACGGCCCCCGTTGTGGTGACAGCCGACAAGAGGCCATCCGCATGCCACGGTTGCCCCGGCCGATCGCGCTGCGGATGGCGCTCGGCGAACCCGGTCCGATTCGCTGCGGGGCCGAGCGGTGTCGTCAGCCGGCCTCGGGCCCGGCGGCGGCGGCGCGCAGCTCGTCGACGGCGGGCGCGAGGTTGTCCACGCTCCACGGACGCACCACCCGGGCGACCTCGGTGCCGTCAACCAGGAAGACCAGGGTCGGCCACAGCTTCACGCGGTACGAGCGACCCAGCGCGCGTCCCTTGCCGTCCTCGACCAGGATGCGGGTGAGCCCGTCCACGTCGGCCAGGGCGCGCTCGATGTGGGGCTCGGCCGCGCGGCAGTACCCGCACCAGTCGGTGCCGAACTGGAGCACCGTGAGGCCGGGGAGGGCGTCGGCCTGCGCGCGGTCGATGGTCTCGGGGAGGTAGCCGGACGTCATGCGCCCAGCGTACGGGCCCTCCCTACGACCGGGGGCGGGCGGTGCGCCGGTCACAACCTCCGTGCGGCCTCCGCGAGGAACCATCCACCAGGGGGCAACGCCAGCGGGGCGAAACCCCTCTCCACGAGCTCAGCGACGCCCACCGTCCGGGTCTCGAACGACGCGGATTCGAGCCTGAGCAGTCCGCCACTGCCGAGGTTCGCCGGATCGATGTAGCCGGTCAGGCACTCGCGACATTCGACGATCACCTCTCCGGTGTCGCTGCGACGAGCGAACACGAGATCGCCGTTCGCGCACACTCGGCAGGCGGCCACCCTCGTCCGCGGTCAGGTGGCCCAACGTCCCGCGCGGGCTTTCGGCGCGCGGCTCGTGCTCCGGGAGCGACATGGCACCAGTCTGGTCCATCGTCCGTGCGCAGGGCGTGCTCACAGGTCGATGCGGCGGAGGTCGGCCGTCGCCGGGTCGTCGGTGGAGGACTCGAAGTCGGCCAGGAACCCCGGGCAGCGGGCGTCCCAGTACCCGGCCGCCTCACGAACCAGTGCGTGGTAGGCGTGCGGGGTGACCCCGGTCGCCGCCTTTGCAGGGTCGGTGAAGCGCGCCCTGCCGAGGAAGGCGACGACGCGCCCGGTGATCTCCCCCGCGCCCGGGTAGGCGTGGACGCGACCGGTGAGGTCGACCAGGTCATACCGCAGTTCGCGGGAGCGCAGCCGGGCCAGGTCGTCCGGCCCGAGCCGGAGGCAGACGCCGTTCACCGTCGCCGCCGGATCGGCGCGCAGGTTGGCGAACAGCACCGTGGGCGGCCGGTGGCCGTCGGGGTCGAGGTAGGCCTTGTCGGGTTGGGTCCCGTCGTTGGGGAAGGCGACGTCGAAGCAGCGGCGGAAGCCGGGGCAGGACGCCGGCAGCGCGGCGCGTGCGTCCGGGATCGTCGCCGCGAGCGAGTCGGGATGCATGAGCGACCCGTAGGCGAAGACGAGGACGGTGTCGGCGGCCGGGATCGTGCGCCCTGAAGGACTTCGCATGGTTGGCCACCATCATGCCTTCCCGGGCAGCCAGTGGCCCGGGTGGTCAGGGGATCGGCGGGTGGTGGGCCTTACTGGACTTGAACCAGTGACCTCTCACTACTTGAATCGCCTTTGACAAGGCTGCATGCAGTAGCTGAACTAACTGGTTTCCCTGCCGTGCATCATACGTGCGTTACCGGAGACTGAGACGCGCCCGCAACTCTCAACATACATGCAACCTGTCTTGTTCATGTGTTATGTTGCGTGTCATGTCGGTGGACCTCCCTGAGCAACTGCCAGAGCTTGTCGATCGCCTCCGCTCCCTCGGGAGCGACACCCAGACGGTTGAGGTCAAGTCCTCGGTTGGGAAGCTGCCGAAGACAGTCGCAGAGACGCTGAGCGCTTTCGCCAACGGGCTCGGTGGCACGCTCATTCTCGGCCTGGACGAAGCGGCCGGCTTCACCCCTGCCCGCGGCTTCGAGGCCAATCGGATCGCCGACGCAGTCGCCAGCACCTGCGCAGACCGGCTGCAGCCCCCGCTTCGGGCGCGGATCGAGACCATCAGGTTCGAGGACGCCGGGTTGGTCGTCGCCAGCGTCGACCCGCTCCGGCCCGTGGACAAGCCGTGCTACATCAAGGACCGCGGGATGTACCAGGGCAGCTTCATTCGAACCGGGGATGGTGACCGCCGACTGTCTGCCTACGAAGTCGACCGCCTCATCGAGGAACATCGCCAGCCCCGCTGGGACGAGGAACTCATACCGGAGGCCAGCGTCGACGACTTGGACAACCTGCTCGTCGAGGCCCTCGTCGCCCGCCAACGCACCCTGCGTCCCGTGCTCTTCAAGCAGGGCGGCGCACAGGACGCACTGCAGAGACTGCGCGTGCTGAAAGCGGACAGCGAGGGAATCATTCGACCGACCCTCGCCGGCCTCCTCGCGCTCGGAACGTTTCCACAAGAGTTCTTTCCCCGGCTCACCGTCACCTTCGCCTCGTTCCCCGGTGCTTCCAAGGCCACCGCCCTGCACGGCCGGGAACGCCTGCTGGACTCACGCACGCTGTCGGGACCGATTCCGCTGCTCGTTCGCGACACTGTGGGACTCGTGGCCTCGAACATGCGCGTGGGTGCCGTCATCGAAGGGGCCTTCCGCAGTGACGTCCCCGACTACCCGCTCGCAGCCGTCCGCGAGGCTGTCACGAACGCGCTGATGCACCGCGACTACTCCGACCTCGCGCGTGGCACGCAGGTGCAGGTCAACATGTACGTCGACCGAATGGAAGTGCTCAACCCCGGTGGGCTCTACGGCACGGTCACCCTGGATTCGCTAGGGAAGCCCGGAGTGAGCTCGGCGCGCAACCAACGGCTGAGCGCGATTCTCGAAGACGTCGCATATCCCGACGGCGGGATGGTCGCCGAGAATCGCGGCACTGGCTACGCCACGATCGAGTCCGAGTTGCAGCGCGCACTGATGCCCCCACCGATTCCCAAGGACGACATCGCTGGCTTCTCTCTCACCTTGCCGCGGCGGCGTCTGACAGCCGATGAGCAAGGTATCAACCTGCAGCGATCGACGAGGGAGGCCATCCTCTCGTCCGTCGACCAGCAGGGCTCGGTGTCGAGCCGGGAGGTGATGCGCGCCTCCGGTCTGAGCCGCACCGCCGTGGTCCGCCAACTCAATGCGCTGGTGGACGAGGGAATCCTGGCTCCCACAGAACCCGGCCGCAGTCCGAGGCAGCGGTACCGTAGACGGCACGACACGCTCTTCGACACGTGATCATGACCACACAACATGCCACCACATAACACGGTTGCAAGTGCCGTGTTATGTCGCCCCCTCAGCCAGTCCGACGTTTGCGCACTGATCGCAGGGCCTCGCTGTAGTCGGGAACCTCGTCGTAGAGCCCGGCGTCCGCCGCGTCCGCTGTCACCTGGTCGAGGGTGGCACGGCGCTCCTGGCGCTTGCGGATCTGGTAGTCGAGGACATCGCTGAGCCGCACCCGGCGATGCCGGCCGGCGGCAGGACGTTCGTAGGCGATCTCGCCCTGCTCGAGCAGCTTCACCAGAGTCGGACGGCTGATGCCCAGGAAGTCAGCCGCCTCCTGGGTGGTGAGTCGCTGATCGAGGGGCGCAACCGTGATCGCCTTGCCCGCTCGCATCGACTCCACCACCTTCACCAGCACCTGGTAGGCCTCTATCGGCAGCGGCATGGTCTGGCCGTCAGGCCCCAGCAGGGCGGCCGGCTCGGTGACGTGGGCGAGGAAGCGGTGGAGGTCAAGCATGGCCTCCATGTCTGCCGGCGGCAGGACGGTCGTCCGTTCTGTCGTGTGGGTGCTCATGAGCCCAGTGTAGACAGATTCGAAAAATCCGAAAGTGTCTTCGCCCTCTCCCCGAGCTTGGCCCTGCGCCGGAAGCCCGCAATCTGCCTGGGCCAGCTACATGGTTCACAGATCGCGGCCCATCGACGAGCCCCCACCGAGGGACACACCTACTGCACCAGGGAACCGCTTCGTACCGCCAGCCACTGACCGCCGCAACTCTGATCAGCACTGAACCGCCCTCCGGTCGAGCCTTCAGCTTTCCGCGCTCCCAGGGCACTACACAATGTGCATCTGCGGTGACGTGGATATCGTTGGCACAACTCATGAGCGCCCTTGCAGGCTATCGAGCCCGGAGAACGGATCTCTGAACGAACCACCACAGAGTCGACAATGCGATCTTCGTGCCACTCGCCGAAGATCCCGTGCCACCAGTCGTCCCCGGAATCGGCGGTACCAACCCAACCCCGCTCGAAGTGGCACAGACCTCATGCATCCGGGCGGCGTAGATTCGTTGGCACGAATCGAGGTGCGACCCATGCCCGACGACAGCACAGCTCCTAAGAACACCGCGCGTCAGCTCTCCCGCCGTCCAGGCCAGACGGTCGAGTGCGGCTGGTGCGGCAGCCCCGTCGTAGTTCCGGCGCGCGGCCGCGTTCCATCCTGGTGCTCGTCATCCTGCCGCCACAGGGCATGGGAGGCACGTCGGGCGAATCGTGAGCAGACCGCCGAGGTCAGGGTGGTGACCCAGACCATCGAGGTGGACCGGCCGGTCGTCCACAACGTCGAGGTCCCCGTCCCCACCGAACCGCGCGACGCCGAGGAGTGGGCGACGGTGCTCGAGACGTTCGCGACCCGCCTCGCGCAGGGCCGCATCTATCGGCGCGACCTGCCGAGGCTTGAGCCGGCGGTCCAGCACCTCGCTGAGGTCTGGATCCGAACCGTCAACCCGCAACACTGACCCGCGCATACGACCGGCCCTCAGACCAATCGTCACTGCCCACACCAGATGCCTCGACTTCCGGGTGGCAGAACCTCCCCCCGACGATCCGATCTTCGAACGGACCCGATCCTCATGTGGCATACACCTTCGACATTGCGTCGCCGCCGTTTATCGTTGGCACATTGAAGCCCATCGCCGAGCGACACGATTCACAGGGGCATGAAGGCAGCATCCGGGACTGCAGCGCCATGCCAGAAGCGCCGCCTGCGATCTCAACCAGCTCAACAGAACCGACGGCGAACTCGCGGCAGATCCGGTCGTCCCTCGTGCGTTGCCCAGATGGTCAGCCGGCTGGTGGGGTCGGGGGCTCGCCTCCTCCAGCGGACCAGGGCTGTCCGTCGGCGTCCCATCCGAACACGACCACGTTCGAAGGAAGCGGTCCGTCGTCCAGCAAAGGCCGCGGGTCGACACCGTGCCCGACGGCATCCCTCACCAGACGCCCGCGGGCTTGCTCAGCGTGATGTCCCGGAGGCCAGACCACGCCGCCGACATGCTCGCCTGGGTCACGCTCGCCAGCGTCGATCTCGACTCGGACCCGTCTGTCCTGAGCCGCCAGGGCCGCATCGAACTCGGCCGCATTGTCGTAAGCAGCCACAATCACATTGCGCCGCTGCTTCCGTTGCGGGTCGAGGCGATAGTGCTGCAGCACCCATCGCCACACCGAGTCGTCGTCGGGATCCACCGCGGGCACATTGATCACCTCCCGAGCTACCCACGCACAGCCAACACCATCAGAGCCAAACCGATCCATCCGGCCGGCGCCAATTGAGGGCGGTTGTGCTCGGGGCGCCGGCCAGCCGAAAGGCTACCCTCACACACCGCGGCTGAGTCTTCGCTTCTCGGCGCGTGCAACAAGCCCGGTGATCGTGGACTTCTCCAGTCCCAGGTAGGAGATCAGGTCGCTCATGGGATTCGTAGATGGCAGAGCCGAGCCCAGAGGTCGCAGGGGCCGGGCCGAAACGGTCTGCTCCGATGAGGATTGTCACGCTGCTGCTTGGCGCGGTGGCCGGATTCCTTCCGTACTGGTTTGCCGACCTTCATGTTCGTGCCGAGGGTGGCAACCTTTCGGTTGGGGTCTTCTATGGCCCGTTCATACTCGGCCTGACGGCCTTGGCGTTCGCCAGGGTCCGCTGGTTCGGTGCCGGCCTCGTTATCGGCTCCTTGGCCTTCTGGGTAGGACTGGTCATAGGCGTAATCGATCTCATGAGCTGGCACGGCTGCCGGTTCAGTTCGGAGGTGCGCGAGTCATCCGCGGATCCGACCGCTACTACAGCGCCAGTTCCGGATGTTTCGCGGCGCAAGACCGGGGTCTACTTCCAGCCCTTCTCGAACCCTCACGGGACGACCCGTGTCTTGCCTTACCGGCTGTTCGGCCGCGCAGACGAGCGTAGCGATCGGCGCCATGGCCCGGATACCGGCATGCGGGTCCCGTCAGACGGCGACGGGCTCGGGCTTTGACGCGACTCGACGCAACAAGATCGCTCCGACGAAAATCAGGACCGCCGAGATGACGTCGATTGCCTGGCTGGCGAAAGCCACCAGGTTTGCCCGCAGAAAGAAATCCGGCGTGGGGTCGGGCGAACTCCTGACGCCCCAGACGTCGAGCCATCGGTTCAACAGATACCAGCACCAGTACGCGCCAAATCTGTCGGCGACGGTCGAAAACTGAACAGTTTCGACGGTGAAAAGTGAACACTCGACGACGATCGGAGAGTGATCACC
>JAGQUI010000689.1 GCA_020438595.1 Propionibacteriaceae bacterium
GACCACGGCACCCTCGGCCACGCCTCCCTGTCCGGCGGCACCGGACTGAGCCGGGTGCTCCGGTTCTACAACTCCAGCACCGCCGACTTCTGGTGGGCCGCCACCGACACCGAGATCGCCCAGGCGAAAGCCGCCGGCTACACCCAACAGGACATCGCCACCTTCTACGCCCCCACCAGCCCGTCCTCCTGCACCGTCGCCGTGCACCGGCTCACCAGGAACAAGCACACCCGCAACGCCTGGACCGAGACCGACCTCGCCGGCCTGACCGCAGCCGGCTGGACCGACACCGGCACCAGCTTCTACCTCAAGCCCGTCCAGGCCACCGCGGCCCCTACGGTGGCCGCCACCTCCCCCAGCGCGACCCCGTCCGCGTCCACCAGCGCGACCCCGACGGTCCAGCCGACGCCATCCACCTCGACGACCCCGACGCCCACCCCGACCCCGACGAGCGGCAACAGCGTCGCATCGTCGTCGACGTTCGGGTTGGCGGTGATACCGGACACCCAGAACGAGTCCAGCATCACCTCCAACAAGCCGCTGCTCGACCGCGCCAACTGGCTCGTCACCAACAAGGACGCCTTCGAACTGCGCTACGTGCTGCACACGGGCGACATGGTCAACTGGGGCTGGCTCGACACCGCCCAGCTCACGCGTGCGAGGGCCGCCATGGACGTGATCGGCGCCGCCGGCATCCCCTACGACCTCTCCATCGGCAACCATGACACCGCAGCCGTCGGCTGGAACGGGATCAGCGGCTCCACCGGCTACGGCGGCAGCGCCTACGTCGGCAATCCCGAGTGCGTGACCAGGCTCGGCGAGTCCGCCTGCAACACCTCGCTCCTCGTCCGCAACACCGAGGCGTTCAACGCCACCTTCCCGGTGGGCGGCCTGCGCAACCTCGGCGGCACCTTCGAGGCGGGCAAGATCGACAACAACTGGACCACCTTCACCGCCAACGGCACCAAGTGGCTGGTCCTGACGCTCGAGTTCGCCCCCCGCAAGACCGCGGTCGAGTGGGCCCGGAAGGTCGTCGCCGACCACCCCGAGCACAACGTGATCATCCAGACCCACTACTACCTGGAGAGCAGTGGCAGCATCTCCACCAGCAACGCCGGGTACGGCGAGACCAGCGGGAAGTACATCTACGACCAGATCGTCTCGAAGTACGCCAACGTCAAACTGGTCTTCTCCGGCCACACCGGCAGCTTCACCAGCCGGACCGACACGATCAACGGCAACACCGTGGTCTCCTACCTCGGCAACGACCTCGGCGACGCCTCGAACGACCCCGTCCGGCTGCTGACCATCAACACCGACACCGGCAAGGTCACCAGCACGGTCTACAACCCGCTCAAGAACGCCACGGCGGGCACGACCAGCAACACCATCACCGTCATAGGCTAGACCGGGGAACCGACGGCCGGGCCTCGTCCGCGGGCCCGGCCGTCACCATGCGCGATCCGGGCGCAGCCGCGTGGTCAGGCGTGGTCGAACG
>JAGQUI010000690.1 GCA_020438595.1 Propionibacteriaceae bacterium
CGGCCCAGCCCGTGGTCGCCCTGGATGTTGTTCTCGCCGCTGAGCACGTCGTCGCCGAGGTTGTAGAACACCTCGCGCAGGATGTCCAGGTTGCCGCGGTCCAGCCCCGAGGACGGGCCCGCCGCCTCGGTGAACATGCCGGCGAGGCAGTCCGCCTGCACCTCCAGCCGCCGGGAGAGGATCTTCCCCTCCGCCTCGGTGCCCTTCTGCTCGAAGGCCATCGAGGAGATCAGGATTCCGGTGCGTGCCTGGATGGTGTGGCCGAACTCGTGCGCGATGATCGACTCGACCACGAACGGCAGCTTCTGCTGGTCGGCAGGGAAGATCTTCCACAGCGGCCGGGCGTAGTAGATCCGCTGGTCGGCGGCGCAGTAGACGGCGTTGACCTCGTCGAGCTTGCCGCAGCCGGTGGTGATCGGCTCGGTGTACACGGTCACCGGTGGACGCGGCAGCTGGTAGCCGGCGGACTCCAGCGGGCCCGACCAGACCCGCCACAGGCACGCGGTCAGGTCGTTCAGGTGGCTGGTCAGGTCACCGACCGAGGCGGTGGTCATGTCGATCCGGGGGATGCCGCACTCGGTCGGTACCGGCACGGTCTGGTCGTACACCGGGTTGGCGGTGAGCCACTGCTCGGCATCGGAGTAGGTCTCGGGGACCGGGATCTCGGGTGGATTGGTGTCGGGTTCCGGCGCCGGCCCGGTGCGCTGGGGCACCGAACTGGTGGTCTGGCCGCCGGTGGGGCCGGCCACGTCGGTGCTGGTGCCCAGGTAGTGCATCAGCGAGATCGCGAAGAAGGCGATGCCCACCACGAGCACCAGGCCGAGGACCACGCCCCTCAGGGGGCTCTTGCGCTGTGGGCCGCGGCCGGGCTGGATACCGCCGGGGGGACCGTAGGAGGGCTGCCCGAACTGTGCCTGCGGCGCGCGGTACTGCTGCGGGACCTGCTGTCCCGCGGTCGGGTACTGGCCCGGCGGGCCGTACTGCGGCGTCCCCCACGTCTGCGCGGGGCGGTTCCAGGTCTGCTGCGGCGGCCACTGCTGCCCGCCCTGGCCCGGCTGCTGCCCCTGCGTCCCCCACTGCTGTGTCACGCGCGCCAGCCTAGTTGGTGGTTCGTTGCCCGCGGCAGTGGGCTCTCGTACGGACTTCCGCGGAGCCCAGACCTGCGGTTCGACGTCGAGAACCGCGAACCGGCGACGACCACGGGATGTGGCGGCACGAGGCCGTCCGCAGAGAAGGGAACCAGCGATGAAGTACGTGATCCTCATCCACCAGAACCGTGCGGCCCGGCGGGAGTTCCTCAGCCTGCCCGACGAGGTCCGGGCCGAAGGCATGGCCGGTTACCTGCGCCTGAACGACGAACTGCACGAGCGCGGCGAGTGGGTCGCCGGGGAGGCGCTCGCCGAGGACTCCGCCTCGGTGGTGGTCAGCGGCAGCGGCGGCGTCCCGGTGCGGACCGACGGCCCGTTCGCCGAGGCGAAGGAGCTGCTCGCGGGCTT
>JAGQUI010000691.1 GCA_020438595.1 Propionibacteriaceae bacterium
TGCCCGAGAACGACCCGAAGCGCGAGCGACGCTACTCCGAGCGGCTGGCCTGCCCGAACGAGCACGACATCTCGGTCGAGGAGCTCGAACCGCGGCAGTTCTCGTTCAACGGCCCGTGGGGCGCCTGCCCGGCCTGTTCCGGGCTGGGCACCCGGATGGAGGTGGACGTCGAACTCGTCGTGCCCGACCCGTCCCGCAGCCTCGCCGACGGTGCGATCGCGATGTGGCAGACGCCGTACCTGGCCGGCTACTTCCAGAACCTGTTCGTGGCCCTCGCCGAGCAGGAGGGGTTCTCCGTCCACGAGCCCTGGGAGCAGCTGCCCAGCCGCGTCCAGGGCCTGCTGCTGATGGGGGTGCCGCACGCCCTCACTGTGCACAGCCGCACCCGGCACGGGCGCGAGCACACCTACCGGGCCAAGTACGAGGGCGCCGTGCCCTACATCCGGCGTCGGCACGCCGAGGCCGAGTCCGACAACGCCAGGGAGCGCTACGCCGGATACATGCGCGAGGTGCCCTGCCTCACCTGCAACGGCGCGCGGCTGAAGCCGAGCTCGCTCGCGGTCACGGTGGGCGGCCGGAACATCGCCGAGGTGGCCGCGATGGCGATCGACGAGGTGGCGGGATTCATGCGCAGCCTCGAGCTGACCGAGCGCGAGGCGCAGATCGCCGAGCGGGTGGTCAAGGAGATCAACGAGCGCCTGCGGTTCCTGCTCGACGTGGGCCTCGACTATCTCTCGCTGTCGCGCCCGGCGGGCAGCCTGTCCGGCGGTGAGGCGCAGCGGATCCGGCTGGCGACCCAGATCGGGTCGGGCCTGGTCGGGGTGCTCTACGTTCTCGATGAGCCGTCCATCGGGCTGCACCAGCGCGACAACCGGCGGCTGATCGACACCCTGCTGCGGCTGCGCGAACTGGGCAACACGCTGATCGTGGTCGAGCACGACGAGGACACCATCCGCACCGCCGACTGGGCGGTCGACATCGGCCCGGGAGCCGGCGAGCACGGCGGCGAGGTGATCGTCTCCGGCCCGGTGGACGAGTTGCTGCACAATCCGGCGTCGCTGACCGGCGCCTACCTGTCCGGGCGCCGCTCGATCCCGATGCCGGCGCGGCGCCGGGCGGGTGACGGCAACGCGGTCACCGTGCTCGGCGCGGCGGAGCACAACCTGCGCACCATCGACGTGGCGTTCCCGCTGGGCACGCTGATCGCGGTCACCGGGGTGTCGGGGTCGGGCAAGTCCTCGCTGGTGAACAGCATCCTGTACACGGCGCTGGCCAAGAAGCTGTACAACGCGCACGCCGTGCCGGGCCGGCACCGTTCGATCACCGGCATCGAGCACATCGACAAGAGCATCCACGTCGACCAGTCGCCGATCGGCCGCACGCCGCGGTCCAACCCGGCCACCTACACCGGCGTGTTCGACCGCATCCGCAAGCTGTTCGCCGAGACGCCCGAAGCGAAGGTGCGGGGCTACCAGCAGGGCCGGTTCTCGTT
>JAGQUI010000692.1 GCA_020438595.1 Propionibacteriaceae bacterium
CCGGTGGAATGGGCAATGTCTGATCCGGAGAGTCAGGCGTTCTGGCAGAAGGGCATGTTCGCCAGTCAGCACAGTGCCTGCAAGCTCCGCCAGGAGTTCACGCTGAGCCTGCTCGAGGATCACTTCGGTGTGAGCAGCGAGTGATCCGATGGCCAACTTCGACTTCGTCCGTCAGACGCTTCCGGCTGTGCACGCCGACTGCGTCCGGGCGGAGTCGTATCTGACCTCCGACCCGCGGGCGGCCTGCTTCTACGCCCGCCGCGTGGTCGAGGGGCTGGTGAGCTACCTCTACGACGTGCTCGCACTGCCGCTGCCGTACCGCGACGATCTGGCCGCGAAGGTCAGTGACCCGGGCTTCCAGGCGAGGGTCCCTCACGGGATCACGGCCAAGCTGACCACGATCCGCAAGGTCTCCAACACTGCCGTCCACGACGGTCGACTGATCCGCCCCGACGTGGCGCTGGCGGTGCTCCGAGAGCTGTTCAACGTGGTGCTCTGGACGGCCTACCACCACTCGCCGCACCCGGAGGTGGTGCCGCTGCAGGCCAAGTTCGACCCGGAGGGCGCGGCCAAGGCGGCGCCGTTGTCCCGGGCTGAGGTCGCCCGGCTCGCCCAGCAGTTCCAGGCACAGGACGAGGCGCACGCCCGCGAAATCGCCGTCCGTGACGAGCAGCTCGCTGCCCGCGACGCCGAGTTGGCCGAATTGCGCGCCCAGATCGCGGCGGCGCAGGCGTCGCTGGCCCCCGACACCCGCGACTACGACGAGGCGGGTGCGCGGGAGTTCATCGATCTGCTCCTGCACGAGGCCGGCTGGCCGCTCGACCAGACCCGCGACCGCGAATACCCGGTCACCGGAATGCCGAACGCCGAAGGGCACGGCTACGCCGACTACGTTCTGTGGGGGGCCGACGGGCTGCCGCTGGCCGTGGTCGAGGCCAAGCGAACCTCGAAGTCGCCCGAGGTGGGCCAGCAGCAGGCCGCGTTGTACGCCGACTGCCTGGAGCAGCAGTTCGGACGTCGGCCGGTGATCTTCTACAGCAATGGCTACACCCACCGGATCTGGGACGACGCCGGCGGCTACCCGCCCCGGGAGATCCAAGGCTTCTACACCGCCGACGAACTGGAACTGCTGATCCAGCGACGCACGACCCGGACGCCACTCGCTGCGGCAGCCGTCAACACCGGGATCGCCGGGCGTCCCTATCAGGTGCGCGCGATCAAGGCCGTCGCCGACGCGTTCGACCGTCGGCAGCGCGCCGCCCTGCTGGCGATGGCGACCGGCTCGGGCAAGACCCGCACCACCATCGCGCTGGTGGATCTGTTGCAGAGAGCGAACTGGGTCAAGCGGGTTCTATTCCTCGCCGATCGCACGGCGCTGGTTCGGCAGGCGGCCAACGCGTTCAAGGATCAACTGCCTGGCTCGACCACAGTCAATCTGGTCGAGGAGAAGGCCACCGACGGCCGCGTGTACGTGTCGACCTACCCGACGA
>JAGQUI010000693.1 GCA_020438595.1 Propionibacteriaceae bacterium
GGCGTGCTCGTGATCGTCCTGACCGCCCTGGTGGCGGTAATAGTGCCCGCGTTCTGGAGGTACCGGCCGGTCGGACCCTAACGTCGGGTCATGGCCGTCCAACGAGTGCTGTGGGTGGATCGCGAGACCGGCACCGTCGCCCGCCGCGAGGACGCCGACATCCCCGCCCTGCTCGCCGACCCGTCCGGCTGGCTGTGGCTCGACGTCCCGGAGCCCGACACCCAGACCGGTGCGCTGCTGAGCGAGGTCTTCGGGGCCCACCCCGCCGCCGTCGAGGACGTGCTGGAGCGCAACCACGTGCCCCGGCTGCACGTGTACGGGCAGACGCTGCTGCTGATCCTGCAGCGCCCGCAGCAGGGCCAGGGCGGGCACGTCCACTACCTCGAGCTCGACCAGATGGTCGGACCGAACTACCTGGTCACCGTGCACGGGCCGCGCAACCCGGCGGTGCCGCTGGAGCTGCTGCTGGAGGAGACCGAGGAACTCGCGCGGCGGATGCTGTCCGGACGGCGGGTGCCGTCGGGGCCGTGGGACGCCTCCCACCGGATCGTGTCGTCCCTCACCATCGCCCAGGAGCGCCAGGTGAACCAGCTGGCCAGGGAGGTCGGCGGGCTGGAGCAGAAGGTGATGACCCAGCGCAGTGACGCCCACCCGGAGGCCCTGCTGGAGGACCTGTTCCACACCCGGCACACCCTGCTCACCCTGCGCACGATGGCCGGGCAGGCCGCCGAGATCTACGGGCGCGCCGTCCGGCTGCTCGGCGAGGACGCCGAGGTGCGGGAGTTCCTGCGCGACAACAAGGACGCCTACGACCGGCTCAGCCGGATCGCGGGCGGCCAGCTGGACTACCTCTCCGGCGTCACGGAGTACTACCGGGCACGTACCGACACCAAGATGACGATCGCCGCCGAGCGGCTGGCCGTGATCGCAGCGATCACCCTGCCCGTGACGGCGATCAGCTCGGTGATGGGCATGAATGTGATCGTCCACGACCGCACCGACTGGGTCTCGCTGGGCATCCTGCTCGCCGTGATGATCGCGCTGTCGCTCGTGCTGCTGCGCTGGGCGAAGCGCCAGGGCTGGTGGTGAGCCGCGCCGTCCGGGTCAGGAGAGGGCGGCCTTCACCTTCGCGGCGACGACGGCGCCCTGGGCGCGGCCGGCGGCACGGGCGTTGACGGCCTTGATCACCACGCCCATCTGCTTCATCGTCGGGGCGGCGCCCAGCTGCGCGGCCGCTGCGGCCACCTCCTCGGCGACGATGGCGTCGAGTTCCGCGTCGGTCAGCGCGGCGGGCAGGTAGCGCTGCAGCACCTCGATCTCGGCCAGCTCCTTCGCGGCCAGCTCGGGACGGTTGCCCGCGGTGTAGGCCTCGGCGGAGTCGCGGCGCTTGGATACCTCGCGGTTCAGCACCGCCAGCACCTCGTCGTCGCTGAGTTCGCGGGCCTCGGTACCGGCGACCTGCTCGTTCTTGATCGCGGCCACCGCCATT
>JAGQUI010000694.1 GCA_020438595.1 Propionibacteriaceae bacterium
CGCGTAGAGCAGGCCGGGCACCAGCGTCGAGAGCATGTAGATGCCCTGGACCGTGTCCGGGGCCTGCGTCGTGGTGCCGGCCTGGTAGCCGACCCAGCCGAGCGCCCAGCCGCCGAGGCCCGCGGCCAGTGCCTGGCCGACCTTGCGGGCCCAGGAGTACACCGAGTACACGACACCGTCGTTGCGCTCGTCGACGAGCACCTCCTGGTAGTCGATGACGTCGGTGATGAACGCCCAGATCAGGATGTTGAACATCCCGAAGCCGAGGCCACCGATCATCATCAGGACGATGAACCCGATCGGTGAGGACTGCAGGGGAAGGAAGTACGCCACGATGTACATGGCCGCGGCGAACGCGACCCCGATGCTGGAGAGCTCGCGCTTGCCGAACCGGCGGGACAGCTTGGTCGCGAACGGCAGTAGGAGCAGCGTGGGCAGCATTCCGGACAGGGCCGCGATGCTCTGCAGGGCACCGTTGTTGAAGTAGATCGCCCACAGGTAGGAGTTCATCGCCTGGACGAGCATGCCGGAGATCAGCAGGACCAGCGCGGCCACGATGATCGCGACCATGGCGCGGTTCCTCATCAGGTTGGCGAAGGTCTTGCCCAGGCCGGCCGCCTCCGACGGGGGCTTGGTCGCCAGCTGCACGCGCTCGGTGCTCATCCTGTAGCAGCCGAGGTAGGCGATCACGGCGAGCACCGCGCTCACGACGGCGATCCAGAAGAACGACTGGGGGACCACCTGGGTCTGGCCCGCGGCGTCCTTGGTGTAGATCAACAGCGGCACCGTGAAGGAGATCAGGCCGCCGGCGAAGAACGCGCCGAACGTGCGGAACACCGACAGGGAGGAACGGTTGGTCGGGTCGGCGGAGATCACCGCGGCCATCGAGCCGTAGGGGATGTTCACTGCGGAGTACAGCGCGCTCCACAGCAGGTAGCTGATCGCGGCGTAGGCGATCTTGGCGGTATCGCCCCAGCCGGCGGGGACCGTCCAGTAGAGGGCGACGGAGGCGAGTGCGACCGGGATCGAGAAGCGCAGGATCCACGGACGGAACCGCCCGTTGCGCGTCATCTTCGAGCGGTCGACGAGGCGTCCGACCGCCACGTCGATGAACGCGTCGACGAGCCGGACGACCATCATGATCGTGCCCGCGACCGCCGCGCTGATGCCCAGCACGTTGGTTTAGAAGATCAGCAGGAAGCTGGCCGCGAGGATAAAGGTGAAGTCGTTGCCGAGGTCGCCTAGCGCGTAGCCGAGCTTGTCCCGGAGACCGAAGGGACGGAAGGACCGGGTCTGGCCCACCTCCTGGGAGTTGGTGTTGGAGGTCTCGTCACTGAAGATCCTTCGCTCTGGCACTGATTGTGCGTCTACCCATGAATGTAGGCGGCCTGGTACTCCTCCGACCACGGATCGGGGTTGTGCGAGTGCAGGCCGGCGATCGTGTCCGCGCCGTACTCGGTGATGATGATCGGCTTGCCCTCGCCGGC
>JAGQUI010000695.1 GCA_020438595.1 Propionibacteriaceae bacterium
GGCCGACCACGATGTTCAGGCCGAGCGCCGTGGCGGCGAAGATCAGCACCTGCGAGGCGACCGACATGTTCGCGTCCGACCCGTTCTGGGTGAACGGGAAAGCGAAGGCGACCGTGAAGGCGGCCAGGGCGAGCACCCGGCGGTTCGCCGCCGCGGCCACCCCCAGCCAGCCGAAGACGCCGAACTGCCGCAGCACCATCACGATGCCGACCACGAACGCGGCGAACATCAGGAAGTCGTCGGCGTCATCGAAGCCGAGGATGTAGGCCGCGCCGAACAGCACCAGGGCCATCAACGCCACGATGCCCAGGATCTGCGCCCACTTCGGGCTCTTCACCCGGTACAGCGTCGGCTCCGGCGAGTCGGGCAGGAAAAGGGTGGCGCCGACGGCGACGAGTCCGCCGAGCAGGGCGAGCCAGCCGCCCACCTCGACGTTGACCAGTCCGCCGAGACCGATCGCGATCCCCGCCACCGCCACCGCGGCGACGATCAGCGACATGATCGCCCCGGTCTTCGCCGAGGTGTTCCAGGCCACCAGCTTCGCCAGGTTGCCGAGTCGCTGCTTGCCGACCAGCGGGATCGCCAGCAGCAGGATCACGAACAGCGGCAGGATCGCGAAGAACCACTGCAGCGGCGACGGGGCCCCGGTGAACGTCACGTCGTCCAGCGCCTCGGGCGCGTAGGCCCACGGGAGGAAGATGGACGCGATCATCACCACGGCGCCCGTGATGCCGAGCGCGCGGGCCGGGTAGCGGTACCGGATCTTCAGTTCGTCAGGAATGACCACTCTCATGCCCGGTCCACCACCTTCGCGCCGAGCAGGCCCTGTGGCCGGAAGACCAGCACCAGGATCAGCAGGACGAATGCCCACACGTCCTTCCAGGCCGAACTGCCGAACTGTCCGGGGATGAACGTGGTGGCCATGGCCTCGGCCACGCCGAGCACCAGGCCGCCGACGACGGCGCCGTTGATGTTGCCGATGCCGCCCAGTACGGCGGCGGTGAAGGCCTTGAGACCGGCCAGGAAGCCCATCTTGAAGTCGATGTTGCCGTAGCGCAGGCCGTGGGCCACGCCAGCGATCGCGGCGAGGGCGGCACCGACGGCGAAGGCGGCCATGATCACCTTGTCGACGTTGATGCCCATCAGCCGTGCGGTGTCAGGATCCTGCGAGGTGGCCACCATGGCCCGTCCGGTCCTGGTCCGGTTCACGAAGTACCACAGGAAGATCCAGCAGACCAGCAGCGCGACCAGGGTGAACACGGCGCTCATCTGGATCAGCACGCCGCCGACCTGGATGGTCTCGCCGGAGATGCCGGGGATGCTGGGGAAGGGGATGGCGCTCTTGGCGTCCGGCATGCCGGGGATGTAGCCGAAGAACAGCCGGACGAACTCCTGCAGGAAGACCGACACGCCGATCGCGGTGATCAGGGGCGCCAGCCGGGGTGCGTTGCGCAGCGGACGGTAGGCCCACCGCTCG
>JAGQUI010000696.1 GCA_020438595.1 Propionibacteriaceae bacterium
AGGCACTCGTCGCTGCGGCAGAACTCCAGCGACTGCTCGAGGCTGAGCAGTCGCGGCGGGATCAGCCGCTCCAGCTCCTCACCGGTGGAGGAGCGGACGTTGGTCAGCTTCTTCTCCTTGGTGGGGTTCACGTCCATGTCGTCCTGGCGGGGGTTCTCGCCCACGATCATGCCCTCGTACACCTCGTCGCCGGGCGCCACGAACAGCGTCCCGCGCTCCTGCAGGTTGAACAGCGCGTACGACGTCACCGAACCCAGCCGGTCGGCCACCAGCGAGCCGGTCAGCCGGGTCTTGATCTCGCCGGCCCACGGCTCGTAACCCTCGAACACGTGGTGCATGATCCCGGTGCCGCGGGTCTCGGTGAGGAACTCGGTGCGGAAGCCGATCAGGCCGCGGGCCGGGATCACGTACTCGACCCGCACCCAGCCGGTGCCGTGGTTCACCATCTGCTCCATGCGCGCCCTGCGGGTGCCCATCAGCTGGCTGATCGTGCCGACGTGCTCCTCCGGGATGTCCACGGTGAGCCGCTCCACGGGCTCGTGCAGCTTGCCGTCGATCTCACGGACCAGCACCTCCGGCTTGCCGACGGTCAGCTCGAAGCCCTCCCGGCGCATCATCTCGACCAGCACCGCCAACTGCAGCTCGCCGCGTCCCTGCACCTCCCAGGTGTCGGGACGGTCGGTGTTCAGCACCCGGATCGACACGTTGCCGATCAGCTCGGTGTCGAGGCGCCCCTTCACCAGCCGCGCGGTGAGCAGCTTGCCCACCTTGCCGGCCAGCGGGGAGGTGTTGATGCCGATCGTCATCGAGATGGACGGCTCGTCGACCGTGATCAGCGGCAGCGGCTTCGGGTCGTTCGGGTCGGCGATCGTCTCGCCGATGGTGATCTCGGGGATGCCCGCGATGGCGACGATGTCGCCCGGGCCCGCGGACTCGGCCGGTACCCGTTCCAGGGCCTTGGTGACCAGCAGTTCGGACAGTCGGACGTTCTGGACGGTCCCGTCGTGGCGGCACCAGGCGACGGTCTGCCCGCGGGTGATCGTGCCCTCGACGATCCGGCACAGCGCCAGCCGGCCGAGGTAGGGCGACGCGTCCAGGTTGGTCACGTGGGCCTGCAGCGGCGCGTCCTTCGTGTACAGCGGCGCCGGGATGGTCTCCATGATCAGGCTGAACAGCGGCTCCAGGTTGGGCGAGTCCGGCAGTTCGCCGTCCGCGGGCTGGGTGAGCGAGGCACGCCCGGCCTTCGCCGCGCAGTAGATGATCGGGAAGTCGAGGTGGTGGGCCTCCTCGTCGTCGATCAGGTCGAGGAACAGCGCGTACACCTCGTCGACGACCTCGGCGATCCGGGCGTCGGCGCGGTCCACCTTGTTGATCACCACGATGATCGGCAGGTTCTTCGCCAGCGTCTTGCGCAGCACGAACCGGGTCTGGGGGAGCGGCCCCTCGGATGCGTCCACGAGCAGCAGCACGCCGTC
>JAGQUI010000697.1 GCA_020438595.1 Propionibacteriaceae bacterium
CCTCGGCGATAGGCCCACTATCGACTCGTCTTCCGCCTTGCGATCGGACGCACCGGGCACATCCTCGCGAGACGACCGGGGTTGAGAGACACGCCCTGGACCGGTGAGGACCGCCCGTCGCACCGCCTTGGGGCCGAACCGCCGGATCACGCTGTCGGCGGCTCGTTCGGCGTCGCGCCAGCCGTGGTCGGGCGCGTCCAGGGTCGGCTGCAGGCACACCACGGCCCGATCCGCGAGGCCGGTGACCCGCACACCCACCCGGCGGACCTCTGTGCGCGGTGTCCGCAGTTGTGCGTACAGCCGCCTCGCCGCCGCGTAGATCTCGTCGGTGACGTCGGTGGGGGCGGGCAGCGTGAGCGCCCGTGACGCGGTGACGAAGTCCGCGTAGCGCAGGGTGAGCGTCACCGTGCGGCCGAGCACACCGGCGGCCCGCATCCGCGAGGCGACCTTCACCACCACCCGCAGCAGTTCGGCCAGCACCCCGGCGTCGTCGGCCAGGTCGTGGCCGAAGGTCTCCTGGCAGCCCACCCCCCGCTCGCCCGGCTTCGCGACCACCCGGCTGCTGTCACGGCCCCAGGCGAGGTCGTGCAGCAGCGCGCCAGCGCGCAGCCCGAACTGGCGCTGCAGGGCGCCGCGCGGCAGTGCCGCCAGGTCGGCCACGGTGCGCACCCCCAGCGGACGCAGCTTCGCCGCAGTGCTGTCCCCCACCCCGACGAGGTGCTCCACGGGCTGCGGGTGCAGGAAGCCCACCACCTCGGCGGGCAGCACCTCGAGCAGCCCGTCGGGCTTGGCGGAGTTCGTCGCCATCTTGGCCACGAGCCGGTTCGGCCCGATCCCGACCGAACAGGCGATGCCCTGCTCGTCGTGGATGATCGCGCGCAGGCGTTCTCCGACCAGGGTGGGCGGCCCGACGGTGCGTTCGGCACCGGTCAGGTCGAGGTACGCCTCGTCGATCGACGCGCTCTCCACCCGGGCGGTGAAGGTCTCCAGGATGGCCACGATGCCCGCGCTGACCTCGGAGTAGGCGTCGAAGTCCGGTGGCGCGCAGACCGCGTGCGGGCACAGCCGGCGCGCCTGCGTCGACGACATGCCGCCGCGGACGCCGTACGCGCGCGCCGGGTAGTTGGCCGAGAGCACCACGCCGCGCCGGGCACCACCGACCCACATCGGCACGTCCCGCCACTCGGGGTGGCGGCGGAGTTCGACGGACGCGTAGAAGGCGTCCATGTCGACGCACATCACCACCCGCGGGGCGTCGGCGTCCCGGCCCGCGCTCATCCGGCCTCCGAGCCCCGCGCGTCCGGTCGCGCCGCAGCGGCCAGTCGGCGCGACACCGCGTCGTGGAAGGCCCTCGCGTCCCGGACGAGGTCGTCGGCCTCGCGATGCGTGACGATCGTGGTGGCGCCCGCGGCGACCGCCTGCCGCTTCACCTGGCCGGCCGCGAAGAACCCGGCCCATTCCGAGAACTCC
>JAGQUI010000698.1 GCA_020438595.1 Propionibacteriaceae bacterium
CGGCGATCTCCTTGTAGGAGAAGCCCTCCACGTCGGCGAGGTAGACCGCGAGCCGGAAGTCGGGGCTCAGCGCGTTCATGGCGTCTGTGACCGCCGAGTGCGGCATCCGGTCGAGCGCGTCCATCTCCGCCGACCGCAGGCCGGTGGACGTGTGCGCCTCCGCGCGCGCGAGCTGCCAGTCCTCGACGTCGGTACCGGAGGTCTGCGGCTGGCGCTGCTTCTTGCGGTAGCTGTTGATGAAGGTGTTGGTCAGGATCCGGTACAGCCAGGCCTTCAGGTTGGTGCCCGGCGTGAACTGGTGGAACGAGGCGAACGCCTTCGCGAACGTCTCCTGCACGAGATCCTCGGCGTCGGAGGGGTTGCGGGTCATCCGCAGCGCGGCACCGTAGAGCTGGTCGAGGTAGGCCAGGGCCTCGGCCTCGAACCGCTCGGTGCGCTCGGCGTCGGTCTCGGGCACGTCGAGGTCGGCCTGGTCGGGAACTGTCGGCAGTTTCATCACGAACGAGCCTAGCGGGTGCCCCCGACGCTGCTGGTCGACGGCGCCGCCCGGCGTCGTACGAGGGTCGAGGGTTCCGATCACGCCCTCTCAACGGACGGCGCGTCCGCGATTATTCCGGGACGGGGCCCGGCAGCGGACGCACCAGCTCGGGACCGTCGTTGGCGACCTTGTTCACCGCTATCGACACCGCGTAGTAGTCCAGGGCCGGCGCGGGCACGGTGAGCAGGGCGCCCGGATCCGCATCGAAGTGGGGGTCGAGCCACGCCGACCAGTTCTCCCGGGCCACCGCCATCGGCATGCGGTCGTGCAGGTGCCCGACGTCATCGGTCGCGGCCGTCGTGATCACCGTCGCGGTGGTCAGCCACTCCCCGTCCGGGGCCTTCCAGAACTCGTACAGCCCTGCCATCACGAACGGTTTGCCGTCGGCGGGCCGGATGAACCACGGCTGCTTGGCCGGCTTCCCGTTCGGGCCCGTGACCGGGTACCACTCGTAGTAGCCGTCCGCCGGCAGCAGGCAGCGGCGGGACGCGAAGGCCTTGCGGAACGAGGGCTTCTCCCCCACCGTCTCGACCCGGGCATTGATCAGCCGGGCCGCGCCGGAGGCGTCCTTCGACCAGGACGGGACGAGCCCCCAGCGCACCGGGGCGAGCAGTCGCCGGACGCCCTCGGGGCGTTGCCGCTCGAACACGGCCACGATCGGGTCGGTGGGTGCGATGTTGTAGTCCGGGCCGGGCAGCGGACCGGCCACCTCGTCGATCTCGAAGTACTCCTCGAGATCCTCACCGGACATCGACAACGCATAGCGTCCGCACATGCCCCGACCCTACGCCGCCCCTCCGACACCGACCCCACCCGCCGAGTTGTCAGAATCTGGTGCGCCTATGGCCGCATGAGATTCTGACAACTCGGCAGCGGGAGAGCTCAGGAGGCGGCCAGGGCGGCCCGGACGCGCTCGGCGAGGCGGGGC
>JAGQUI010000069.1 GCA_020438595.1 Propionibacteriaceae bacterium
CTCGCCGACGCGGCTCCGCAGGCCCTGGCCGACATCCGCGCGGCGCTGGCCGGCTGAGCGTGCGCAGGGGAGTCCGGCTGGCCCTCGACTGGGGCCGGGCGAGGATCGGGGTCGCGGCGAGCGACCCGGACGGCATCCTGGCCCACCCCGTCGAGACCGTCCCGGCGGGCCCCGCCGCGATGGCCCGGATCGGCGCCCTGGTCGCCGAGTACGAGCCGCTGGAGGTCGTGCTCGGCCTGCCCCGGAACCTGGCCGGTGTGGAGGGGCCGGCCGCGGTCGCGATGCGCGAGGTCGCCGGCAGCCTCGCTGCGGCCCTGCCGGACGTGCCGATCCGCCTCGTGGATGAGAGACTGACCACCGTGACCGCCTCCCGGCAGCTGTCCGGCGCCGGACGCGACGCGCGGCGGCAGCGTTCGGTGATCGACCAGGCTGCGGCCGTGGCACTCTTGGAGATGGCTTTGCAGCACGAACGCACAACTGGCCGGCCGCCGGGGGAACCCCTCCGCGCGTCCGAAGCGGGAAGGGACCCAGCGGATGAGTAACCGATACCCCGGGGAGATCAGGGACCCGGAGACGGGGAAGCTGGACCCCAAGGAGATCTGGTACAAGGTCCGGGCCGCGTTCGCCGTGCTGCTCTCGCTGGGGATCCTGCTGGGCGCCGGCTGGTTCGTCTACGGCAAGGCGCAGGACGTCTGGATGGGCTACCGGACCGCAGAGGACTACGTCGGCGAGGGCGTCGATCCGGTCGAGATCGAGATCCCGAAGGGCGCCACGACCACCGACATCGCGAACATCCTGGTCCAGGCCGACGTGATCAAGACCACCAAGGCGTTCACCCGGGAGGCCGCGGCCAACCCCGACTCGGCGAAGATCGCCTACGGCAAGTACAACCTGAAGACCCAGCTGCCGGCGAAGGTCGCGCTCGCGATGCTGCTGGACAGCAAGAACATGGTGCACAACCGGATGACCCTGCGCGACGGCCAGCGCCTCAGCCAGGCGGTCACGGCGATGTCGAAGGCCACCGGGGTGCCGACGAAGGACTTCGACAAGGCGCTGAAGGACTGGAAGAAGCTCGGCCTGCCGGTCTGGGCCAGGAACGGCGCCGAGGGCTTCATCTTCCCCGACACCTACGAGATCCCGGACAAGCCGACCGCGACGTCGGTGCTGAAGCTCACCACGGACCAGTTCAACACCGTGGCGAACGACCTGGGCATCCAGGACGGGGCCACCGCCCTCGACATGACGCCGTATGAGGTGCTGACCATGGCCAGCATCATCGAGAAGGAGGCCGGCGCCAACGACGAGGACCGCGCGAAGATCGCCCGGGTGTTCTACAACCGGCTCGATCCGAAGCTGTGGCCGACCGGGAAACTGGAGTCGGACGCGACCGTCGCCTACGCGAACAACATCACCGGCCGGGTCTACACCACCGACGCCGAACGGGCGAAGAAGTCGGCGTGGAACACCTACTACGTGAAGGGCCTGCCGAAGGGCCCGATCACCTCGCCCTCGCGCAAGTCCCTCGACGCCGCGATTCACCCGGCCGACGGCGACTGGCTGTACTTCACCGTGGTGAACCTGGACACCGGGGAGACCCTGTTCGCCAACACGCTCACCGAGCAGCAGGCCAACTCCGACAAGCTGCAGGCCTGGTGCATGGAGTCGCAGGCCAACCGCGACAAGTGCAACGGCAAGTAGGCGCCGGATGCTGCGCTACCTGACCGCCGGGGAGTCCCACGGCCGCGCCCTCGTCGCGACGATCGAGGGCATCCCCGCCCACGTCCGGCTGACGTCGGGCGATGTCGCCGATGCCCTCGCGCGGCGCCGCCTCGGCACCGGCCGCGGAGCCCGGATGAAGTTCGAGGCCGACGAGGTGTCGTTGCTGGCCGGCGTCCGGCACGGGGAGACGCTCGGTTCGCCGATCGCGATCATGGTCGGCAACACCGAGTGGCCCAAGTGGGAACAGGTGATGGCGGCCGACCCGGTGCCCGCCGAGGAGCTCGACGTGCTGGCGCGCAACGCCGCCCTGACCCGGCCCCGGCCGGGGCACGCCGACCTGGCCGGCATGCAGAAGTACGACTGGGACGAGGCCCGGCCGATCCTGGAACGCGCCTCCGCCCGCGAGACCGCGGCCCGGGTGGCGCTCGGCCGGGTGGCGACCAACTTCCTGGAGCAGGCGTTCGGCATCCGGGTGCTCAGCCACGTGGTGCGGATCGGGGCCGCCGAGTCGACCTCGTCCGTGCTGCCGGGTGCCGACGACCTGGCCGCGATCGACGCGCACCCCGTCCGCTGCTTCGACGCGGACGCCGGGGAGGCGATGCTCGCCGAGATCGCCGCGGCGAAGGCCAACGGCGATACCCTCGGCGGCGTCGTCGAGGTGCTCGCGTACGGGCTGCCGCCGGGCCTCGGCTCGCACAGCCAGGGCGACCGGCGCCTGGACGCGCGGCTGGCCGGCGCCCTGATGGGGATCCAGGCGATCAAGGGCGTCGAGGTCGGCGACGGGTTCGCGCTCGCCGCGACCCGCGGCAGCCTGGCCCACGACGAGATGCTGCCGGCCGACGGCGGCGTGCACCGGCTCTCCAACCGCTCCGGCGGCACCGAGGGCGGGATGAGCAACGGCGAGCTGCTGCGGGTGCGGGCAGCGATGAAGCCGATCGCGACGGTGCCCCGTGCGCTGCGCACCGTCGACGTCGCCACCGGGGAGGCCGCGCAGGCCCACCACCAGCGCTCGGACGTGTGCGCCGTGCCGGCCGCCGGCGTGGTCGCCGAGGCGATGGTCGCGCTCGTGCTGGCCGAGCTGGCGCTGGAGAAGTTCGGCGGCGACTCGGTGGCCGAGACCCGGCGCAACCACGCCGCGTACCTCGCCCGGCTGGCCGAGAGGCGTCTGGGTTGAGCCGTCCCGACCTCGTCCTGGTCGGCATCCCCGGCTCGGGGAAGTCCACGGTGGCCGCGTTCGTGGCGCAGTCGCTGGGCCTGCCCCTCGTGGAGGTGGACGACCTGGTCGAGGAACGGCTCGGCGCCCCCGCCGGTGAGGTGTTCGCCGGGGGAGAGGCCGCCTACCGCGAGGCCGAGCAGGAGGTCTCGCTGGCGGCGCTGCAGCGTCGGGGAGTGGTCGCGCTGGGCAGCGGCGCCGTCGACTCGGCCGCGGTGCGGGAGGCCCTCGACGGCCTGAGGGTGGTGTGGTTGCGGGCGTCCGTGGCGACAGCGACGCGCCGGCTAGGCATGAACAGCTTCGGCATGGACGCACTGGTCGCCATCCGGAACCGCATGGACGCGCTGCTCGCCGAACGGGCACCCTGTTACGCAGCGGTCGCCACCTTCGCGGTGGACACGGACCGCCTGTCCGCCGCTCAGGTGGCGAGTGCCGTCGTGGATCAAGGAGCCGAGCAATGACCTGGGAACCCATCGACGTCACCACCGACCACCCGTACCAGGTACTCGTCGGGCGGGGCGTGTCGAGGTTGCTGCCGGAGTTCCTGGACGGGGTCGATCGCGTCGCGGTGATCCACCCGCCCGGGCTGGCGTCGCTGCTGCCGGCGATCACGGCGGGCCTCGACCAGCAGGTGACCGCGATCCGGGTCCCCGAGGCGGAGGCTGCCAAGACCGCGGAGGTGCTGAAGGGTTGCTGGGAGGCGCTCGCCGGGGCCGGCTTCACCCGCTCGGACGCCGTCATCGGCCTCGGCGGCGGGGCCACCACCGATCTCGCAGGCTTCGTCGCAGCGACGTGGCTGCGCGGCGTCCGCTACATCGCGCTGCCCACCTCGCTGCTGGCGATGGTCGACGCGGCAGTCGGCGGCAAGACCGGGATCAACCTGTCCGCCGGCAAGAACCTCGTCGGTGCGTTCTACGAGCCGTTCACCGTGATCGGCGACCTCGACTTCTTCGAGACGCTGCCGGAGGGCGAGCTGCGCTCCGGCATGGCCGAGGTGCTCAAGTGCGGGTTCATCGCCGACCCGGTGATCCTGGACGAGTTCGAGGCCGATCCCGCCGACGCGCTCGCCGCGGGCAGCGACCGCCAGACGAACCTGATCCGCCGGGCGGTGTCGGTGAAGGCCGCGGTGGTGTCCGCCGACCTGCACGAACAGACCTGGGCCGGTGGCGGAATCGGACGGGAGGCGCTGAACTACGGCCACACCCTGGGCCACGCGATCGAGCGCCAGGAGCACTTCCAGCTGCGACACGGGCAGGCGGTGGCGATCGGCATGGTCTTCGCCGCGGAGGTCGCCCACCGTCTGGGCATGATCGACGCCGACCTGGTCGCGCGGCACCGCAGCGTCCTGGAATCGGCCGGCCTGCCCACGCGCTACGCCGAAGGCGCCTGGCCGCAGCTGCGCGACACGATGAACCTGGACAAGAAGACCCGCGGTTCGCGGCTGCGACTGGTCCTGCTCGAGGCGCTGGCCTTCCCGACGATCGTCCCGGGGCCCCCGGACGAGGCGCTGGCGGCCGCGTTCGGGGCCATGAACGAGGCCTGATGTACGTCCCCGCCCATTTCGCGATGACCACGGAGCAGGCGCTGGCGGTGCTGGCGTCCGCCCCCGCCGGCGACCTGGTCACGAACGGCCCGGACGGCCCGGTCGCCACCTACGTGCCGATGCTCTACGTGCCGGACCCGGACGGGCCGGGCCGCCTGGTCGGGCACCTGTCCCTGGTCAACGACCAGTGGCGTGCAGCCACCGGTGCGACCCCGGTCGAGGCGCTGTTCGTCGTGCACGGCCCCGACGACTACATCGCGTCCGAGTGGCTGAGCACCCCGGACGCGCCGAGCGTGCCGACCTGGAACTACGTCACCGTGCACGCCCGCGGCCGGCTGGTCCTGCACACCGAGCCCGAGTGGGTGCTGGACACGGTGCGGCGGCTCGGCGCGGCCCACGGCGACGCGTCCGTCGACGGGCTCGACCCCGGGGCGGTGGCGCGGCTGCTGCGGGCCGTGGTCGGCGTCGAGGTGCAGCTCACCGGGGTGGAGGGGAAGGCCAAGATGAGCCAGAACAAGGCCCCGCAGGTGGTCGGCCAGGTGATCGGCGGCCTGCGCGACGCCGGGGGTGCCGCGACGGCGGACTGGATGGAGCAGAACTCCCTGCCGCGGGCCCTCGCCAAGGCCGACCTGCTGGCCGGGATCCGCGGACACCGGGAAGCCGGGGAATCTCCGCTAGACTGAGCGGTCGCGATTACCCGGACGGACGAAAGCAGGCAGCGGCGTGGCAACGGTTTCCACCAACGACCTCAAGAACGGCATGGTGCTCGACATCGACGGGCAGCTGTGGACCGTGACCTGGTTCCAGCACCACAAGCCCGGCAAGGGCAACACGGTCGTGCGCAGCAAGCTCAAGCACGTGCTCACCGGCAAGGTCGTCGACCGCACCTTCAACTCCGACACCAAGGTGGAGTCCGCGCAGGTCGACCGCCGCGAGATGCAGTACCTGTACCACGACGGCGAGGCGTACGTGTTCATGGACACCGACACCTACGACCAGCTGAACCTCAGCGAGGACGTGGTCGGCGAGGCCAAGGACTACCTGCTCGAGAACCAGGTCGCCACCGTCGCCCTGCACGAGGGCAACCCGCTCTACATCGACCTGCCCGCCTCCGTCGAGCTTGAGATCACCTACACCGAGCCGGGCCTGCAGGGCGACCGCTCCACCGGCGGCACCAAGCCCGCCACCGTCGAGACCGGCCTGCAGATCCAGGTGCCGCTGTTCATCAGCACCGGCGAGAAGGTCAAGGTGGACACCCGGGACGGCAGCTACCTCGGTCGGGTCTGACCGGAGTGGCCGAGCCCACCCGCATCACCCGGCCGGACGGCACCGTCCTGGAGCTGGTCGAGACGATCCCGGCGGAGGCCGAGGGCCGGCGTCCGACCCGCGCGAAGGCGCGCAAGCGCGCGCTGGACATCCTGTACGAGGCCGACCTGCGCGAACTGCCCGCCACCGAGGTGCTGGCGGCCCATCGGGCCGAGAACGACCCGCCGGTGCGCGACTTCACCGTGGCACTGGTCGAGGGCGTCGTGGCGCACCAGGCCGAGCTGGACGAGCTGGTCGCCGCCCGGCTGGCGTCCGGCTGGACGCTGGACCGGATGCCCCGGGTCGACCGGTGCCTGGCCCGGCTGGCCGGCTACGAGATGCTGCACACCGACACTCCCCGGGACGTGGCCCTTGCAGAGGCGATCGCACTCAGCCAGGAACTGTCCACCGACGAGTCGCCCGCCTTCCTGAACGGCGTGCTCTCGGGCCTGCCCGCCCGCGGGGACGCAGAACCGGGCTAGTCGCACACCCATGACGGCGGTCGCCACCCCCCTGCGTCGGCTGTGGGCCGAGCTGGCCCTGCTGACCACGCAGACCGCCCGCACCTGGGCGCGGCTCGCCGCGCCGATCGTCGGGCTGATGCTGATCGGCTGGTCGGGCAACGAGCTGTCGATCCTGCTGGGCACGGAGGTCTCCAGCTCCTACCCGTGGCTGGTCATCCCGGTGCTCGCCATGGGAGTGGTCGTCCAGCTCGTCACGATCGTGGTCGCGCTGCGCCTGGTCGCGATCGAGCTGGGGATGCCCGCGATGTTGGCCCGCGCGCCCGGCGCCGATCCCGCGGAGACGGGGCGCGAGACCACCCTGGCGCGCCTGGTGGCGGTCACGCTGCTGCCGTTCCTGGTCATGTACGCGGCGTTCGGCTTCCTCGCCGACTACGCCCGGCGGCTGGTCACCCTGAGCACCTACCGCCACGGTGCGGACCTGGTCAGTGCCCTGAACCCGGGCGTGGAGTGGGAGACGATCTGGACGTCGGGCACCTTCTGGGTGCTGGTGGCGATCCTGGTGGTGGGCTACCCGGTCCAGGTCCTGATCGAGCGGAGGCGTGACCACTTCCGCCACCCGTTGCTGGTCGGTCTGGTGCTGGTCGTGCTCGAGGCCACGCTGGGCTTCGTCGTGCTGCTGGGCGCCTTCAGGATCGTGGACGTGTTCGTCCTCTGGGCGCAGGGCCGCGAGGCAGCCGCCTGGCTCGAGCACGGGGTGGCCTGGCTGCGCGGCCTGTTCCCGTTCGACCTGCCGGCCATCGTCGTGGCCGGGTGGTCATTCTTCGTCGAGCAGGTCTGGCCGGTGGTCCTGCATGGGCTGACCCGGCCGTTCCTCTGGCTCGCGATGGCGGGCCTCGTCTTCGGCAGCCGCATGCTGACCCTGGCCGACCTGTGGCGCGTGGGGGAGCCCACGACAGAGGCGACCACGCGTCGCCAGGGAATGCTGGCGCGACTGCGCTCCGACAGCGCGCAGGCGCGCGGGCTCCGCTCGGTCGTGTTGAACGTGGAGGAGCTGGTGCTGGACGGGATCGACGTCCAGGTGCTGCCCGCCTGGCAGTCGCTGCGGCTGGTGCTGCGCGCCGGCTGGCCGTTCCTCGGCGCCTATGCGATCGCCTTCACGGTGCTCGATGCTGCGGGCTCAGCGCTCGAGGGGCTGGTCGATCTGGTGCTGGGCGGGCACCGGATCGAGTTCTGGCTGAAGGCGTGGCCGTTCGTCGACCTGATCTCGATGGTCGGCGTGATGAGCGTGACCTGGGTCCTGCTGGGTGTCGCCTACACGCGCGCGCTGTCGATCTTCACCGAGACCGGCCCCGACGGCGTGCAGCCGGTGCTCGTGCCCGGGCGCGGGGGGAGTGGCGGACGGCGCTCCACCGCGGTGGAGGCGCTCACCGTGGCCGTGGTGACCGTGGCGGTGGTCGTCGCGGTCGGCCTGGTCCCGAGTGGTGCCGAGGCCGATGTCCGGCGGGGGGTCGTCGGGCAGGCGGTACCGATGCAGGGCCAGGAGGTGGGCACCGGCTCGCCGCGGCTGGCCACGACGATCCGGACGGGTTCCGATGAGACCCGCACCGACGGCGTCTTCGTGGTCGTCGGTGTGTGGGTCGCCAGCCCGGGTCCCGACGGCGGGCTGGTCGATGTGACGCTGGTGAGCGGCGAGCGCACGTATCACCCCTACGACAGTGGGTTCGGCCCGTCCGCGTTGCCGGGCTTCCGTGCGGGCAAGGACCTGGTCTTCGAGGTCGATCCCACTGACGTGGGCCCGGCGGCGCACCTGGTCTTCAGGCCTGTGGAGGTCGTGTCCGGCTTCCAGCAGTGGGTGGAGATCCCGCTCGGCCTCGCGGCGGAGGACGTGGCGGCAGTGCTGCCGGAGACCGTGGTCGATCCGTACGGTGCGGTGGTGGCGGCATGAGTGGACCGGTGCCGGGCGGGGGACCCGGGCGCCCGCGGGTCGGCTCCCGGTCGATCCTCGTGGTCGGCGTCGTCGTCGCGGTGTTCACGGCGGGGCTGTGGTTGTTCCTGGCCCGGGACGACGGTCGGCACCCCTACGTCCGCGCGGCGTCGGACCAGGCCGTCCCGATCGGTGCCACCACCTGGAGCCTGAACCAGTTGCGCGTGCTCGACTCGGTGCCGGTCTACAGCGACGAGCAGGAGCCGGTGCGGGGGGCGCGGTTCGTGGTCGCCGAACTGGACGCGGACCTCACCGGGCTCGCCGACGACGGGCTCTGCGTCTTCACCCTGGTCGCCGGCGACTACCGGTTCAACACCGAGTCCGGGTACTCGCCGACGGGCGCCGCGACGGTGTGCACGCCGGGCACCGACGGGCCGATCTCCGTCGCCTTCGAAGTGCCGCAGCGACTGGTGGACCAGGTCGAGGGGGTAGCGGTCTCGCTGGTGGACGGGTCGCCCGAGACCCTGCTGCCGGGAACAACCCGGTAGCCGGGGTCTACTCCTGGGGCGGCAGCACGGTCAGTGGCACGGTGACCATCCGAGGCCGGGCGAAGGAGTCGACGTTCCAGTACTTCGTGTCGTCCAGGTCGAGGATCGTGTTCGCGGTGTACTCCTGCACGAACGCCGCGCACTGCAGGTCGGGGCCCGGCTCGAAGTCGCCGGGCAGGACGAAGCTCGCGACCATGGCCAGCGCGTGGTTGCCCGGGGGTACCTGGGTTCGTGAGGTCGCATCGCCGAGGGTGACCGACTCCAGGCTCGCGACGGTCCCGCCCGGCCCGGTCCGCACGGCGAGGTTGCCCCGGTCGCCGGTGATCGGGGCGAGCGAGGTGTCGTGCGGGTTGCGGACGGTACCGGAGACCTCGATCGTCCAGATACCGGCCCCGGTGTAGTCGGTGTCGGGGCGCGCTGTGGCGCTGTCGAGGGTGAAGACCAGGTTGCCCGCGTCCACCTCGTCGCCCGGTGCGAGCACCACGTAGTCGGTCCGGGTGCCGAAGCCGCCGAGCAGCCCGACCGTGAGGGCCAGGACGACGACCGCGGCGCCGGCGAGGAGCAGGTACCGACGGGCCCAGCGGCGGGCGCCGTGGTCGGGGCCGGCGGGTGCCGCGGCGGGCACGGTCCCGTCCCGTCCATCAGCCATGCCGCGGATTCTAGCCCGCCGACGTTTGGTAACCTCGTCCGGGTTCGACAGCGACCCGCGCCTCCCTACGCGAAGGATGCCCATGCCGAGCAGCGTCAACTCCCTCGAATCCGTTCCCGCACTCCTGGTGCTCGAGGACGGTCGCCATTTCCGGGGAGTGTCGTTCGGAGCCCGCGGGGAGACGTTCGGGGAGGCGGTGTTCGCCACCGGCATGTCGGGCTACCAGGAGACGCTCACCGACCCCAGCTACCACCGCCAGGTCGTGGTGGCCACCGCGCCGCACATCGGCAACACCGGCTGGAACGACGAGGACGACGAGTCCGGCCGGATCTGGGTGGCCGGCTACGTCGTGCGCGACCTGTCCCGGATGCGCTCCAACTGGCGCTCCAACCGCTCGCTGGACGAAGAACTACGTAGCCAGGGCGTGGTCGGCATCGCCGAGCTGGACACCAGGGCGCTGACCCGGCACCTGCGGGAGCGCGGCGCGATGCGGGTGGGCATCTCCACCGTGGAACCCGACGTCGACCGGCTGCTGGCGAAGGTGCTCGAATCGCCCCAGATGGCCGGCGCGAACCTGGTCGCCGACGTGACCGTGCGCGAGCCTGAGGTGACCCCTGCGGTGGGGGAGCGGCGGTTCACCGTGGCC
>JAGQUI010000006.1 GCA_020438595.1 Propionibacteriaceae bacterium
ACCGCGCCGCGGGCCTGCCGGTCACTGCCCTCGTAGCGGGCCTGCCGGCGCCGCCCGTCCCCGGTGTCGGGGAACCCGGCCAGCCGCCAGGCGCACTCCGCCGCCACCGGGCAGTCGGCGCAGCGCGGGTTCCGGGCCGTGCACAGCGTCGCGCCGAGCTCCATGGTCGCCGCGTTGAAGACAGCGGCCTGCTCCGGATCGGCGGGCAGGACCGACTCCATCACCGCCAGGTCACGCGCGGACGGCGGGCCCGGCTGGGCGCGTCCGGCCAGCGTCCGGGCCAGCACCCGGCGGGTGTTCGTGTCGACGACCGGGTGCCGCTCGCCGTAGGCGAACACCGCGACCGCGCGGGCCGTGTAGGCCCCCACCCCGCTCAGGGCCAGCAGCGCGTCCACGTCGCGCGGCACCACGCCGTCGTGCCGTCCGGTGATCTCCACCGCCGCCCGGTGCAGCCACAGCGCCCGCCGCGGGTAGCCGAGGTTCGCCCACTGCCGCACCGCTTCGGACGCCGGCTCCGCGGCCAGCGCGGACGGCGTCGGCCAGCGATCGAGCCACGCCTCGAGGTGCGGCACCACCCGGTTCACCGGGGTCTGCTGCAGCATGAACTCGCTGACCAGCACGCCCCATGCCCCGAAGCCGGGCCGCCGCCAGGGCAGGTCGCGGGCGTTGCTCCGGTACCAGGCGATCAGCGGGGTCGCGAGGTCGGGCACCGGGCCAGCCTAGGTGCACCCCTCGCCCAGCAACTGCCGCCGTCCTGCGACCCGCCCGGCGAGCACCCCGCCCAGCGCGCGGACGTCGGCCACGTACGCGCTGGTCATCAGCCGCCGCGGCTCGGGCTCACCGGACGCGAACACCGCGGCCTCGGCGGGCTGCCAGGCCAGCTTGCCCCACACGTCGACGCCGAACCGGTGCCCGATCTCGCCCGACCCGTACGGGCGCCCGGGCCCGACCACGGCCAGGCCCACCCGCTCCTCTCCGGCCGCGGCGACCACCAGCGGCAGGTACAGCCGCAGCGCGGCCAGGTCGACCAGCCGGCTGCCGGTGACCACGACCACACCGCTGCACACCGTCACCAGCGCCGGCGGCAGGCCGTCGGGCGTGACCCGGCCCACGTCGACGAGGACGGTGCGTCCGGCCGCCTCCAGCGCGTGGGCGAAGTCGGTCCACGCCGGCGCGAACAGCGAGACCATGCCCGGGTTCGAGAAGCCGGGCACGAAGTCGCGGCCCTCGGCCAGCGGGATCGTCATGGCGTCCAGCGCGGAGGCCAGCGGACGCCGCTCCCGGTGCGCCTGCAGCAGGCCGCCCAGCCCACGCCCGCCCGGGTCGGTGCCCTGCAGGTAGCCGGCGAGCACGGCCTGGTCGGGCTCGCGGTTGGCATCCACCAGCAGCACCGGCTCGGGCCAGGTCACCGCGAGCGCGACCCCCAGCCCGGTCACGCCCGGCGAGTGCCCTGCGCTCGCCAGCAGCAGCACGCTCACCGCTGGCCCGCCAGCCGCACCAGCACCAGCTGGTCGTTCGCGGCCAGCCGGGCCACCCGCTCGGCCTCCGCCGCCGCGATGCTCACGTCCACGATCGAAGCGCCGTCGGGCAGGGTGGCCGCCACCGTCGCGATCCGGCCGGCCACGCTCGCGCCCTCCGGTGGATCGCCGCCGTCCCTGCCGACCGGCACCAGCAGCACCGGGGTGCCCGGCGGCATCGGCGCGGACGGGATGCGTCCGGCGGCCAGGCGCAGGCCGAGCCGCACACTGCCCGCCTCGACGGCTGCCTCGCCGTACCCGCGGGGGCTGAGCAGGCTGCCCTCGGCCAGGTCGTACAGCGCCGTGCGTCCGACCACCTCGTCGATGCGGCCGGACGGCACGGTCTCCACCCCTGCCGCGGGCACCGCAGAGGTCACGCCGAGGTCGGCCGCGGTGATCACCTGGTCGCGGTACACCGTCCGCGTCACCGTGACCACGGTCTGCGCGTTGCTCAGGTTGGCGTAGAGCAGCGCCGCGCCCAGCCCGCCGAGGCAGACCGCCAGCACTCCCGCGGCGATCCAGCGCAGGTTGCGCCGGGCGCGCACCGGCCCGGTAGCTGGTCCCGTTGCGGCCATTCGTCGATCCCCCTCGTCGCCGGGGCGGCTGAACCGGGGGTGGTGAGCAGCGGCCGCACGGCGATTCCGGTGATCGTAGGGGAGGTGCCCGGCTGGTGGGGCGGTCTCAGCAGGATCTGTGGATAACTCCGGCGGACCGCGTAAGTTGGGGCCCGTGGACGTCGACGAGCTCCGGGAGCGCTACTCCGACCTCGTCGTGCCTGCCTGCGAGTGGCGGGCGATGGGGCTCGCCGACCCCCACGACATGGCCGAGGAGGTGTTCGCCCGCCTCGATTCGAGCTCCGGGCACTCGCTGAAGGACCTCTACGCGTCCATCGACAAGGTTGTCCTCGCCACCTACCAGCGGTACGCGGGCGCCACCAGCGTGCTGGACAAGCTGCGCAGCGGCATGGTGCTCGTCGGGCCGCGCAGCAAGCGCACCCCGGCCGACGACTTCCTCGAGGCGCTGAGCAACCTGCGCGGGGCCGACCGGAACCTGATCCAGCTCCGGTTCTGGGACGACCTGGACGACGCCGAGGCGGGCGAGGTGCTGGGGCTGAACGTGGAGGGCGTCCGGGAGCGGCTGGCCCGCGCCGGGACGCGGTACCTCGGCAAGCTGTCCCGCTCGCACCCAGACCTGGCCCTCACCGATGTCGAGGACACGGTCCGCAGCATCAAGCCCGGCGTCTATCGTCGGTTCCCCGGGGGCTGATCGGGCCCCACCGATCGACGACGATCCGAGGAGTGCCGTGACCGAGTCCGTGGACGCCCGCTACCGGGACGCGAGCCTGCCCATCGAGGAGCGCGTGGAGATCCTGCTGGGCCAGCTCACCCTGGAGGAGAAAGCGGGCCTGTTCTTCCAGACCATGATCCTGCCCGGCCCGGACGGCGAGCTGGTGCCGGCGAACCCTGCGTTCGGCCTGCCGAGCGCCGAGGAGTACGTGCACGGCCGGGCGATGAACCACTTCAACGTGCTCGGCGCGGCCCCGGAGGCGGGGGCGCTCGCCAGCTGGCACAACCGGTTGCAGGAGCTCGCCGCGTCCACCCGGCTCGGGATTCCGGTGACCCTGTCCAGCGACCCGCGGCACACCACGTCCGACAACCCCGGCGCGGCGCTGCAGGCGGGCAGCTTCTCCACCTGGCCCGAGCCGCTCGGCCTGGCCGCGCTGCGCGACGAGGCCCTGGTGGAGCGGTTCGGCGACGTGGCGCGGCAGGAGTACGCCGCGGTCGGCATCCGGCTCGCCCTGCACCCGCAGGTCGACCTGGCCACCGAGCCGCGCTGGTCGCGGCAGCTGCAGACGTTCGGCGAGGAGGTGGACGTGGCGTCCCGGCTGGGCGCGGCGTACATCCGCGGCTTCCAGGGCGCCGAGCTCGGCCCGGGGTCGGTGGCCTGCATGGTGAAGCACTTCCCCGGCGGCGGGCCGCAGCTCGACGGCGAGGACCCGCACTTCGCGCACGGCCGCGAGCAGGTGTACCCGGGCGGGGAGTTCGCGCGGCACCTGCGTCCGTTCGAGGCCGCGTTCGCGGCGGGCGTCAGCCAGGTGATGCCCTACTACGGCATGCCGGTGGGGACCGGCCTGGAGGAGGTCGGCTTCAGCTTCAACGCCGCGGTGGTCACCGGGCTGCTGCGGGAGCGGTACGGCTTCGACGGCGTCGTGTGCACCGACTGGGGCCTGGTCACCGACTCGGTGATCATGGGCGACCCGTTCCCGGCGCGCGCGTGGGGCGTGGAGCACCTCTCGCCGGCCGAGCGCATGGTGAAGCTGCTGGACGCCGGTATCGACCAGTTCGGCGGTGAGGCGTGCCCCGAGCTGCTGGTCGAGGTGGTCCGTTCCGGGGCGGTCGGCGAGGCGCGGCTGGACGTCTCTGCGCGGAGGCTGCTGCGGGAGAAGTTCGTGCTGGGGCTGTTCGACGACCCGTACGTCGACGTGGAGCGGGCCCGCGCGGTGGTGGGGGCGCCGGAGTTCCGGGAGGCCGGGCTGGCCGCGCAGCGCGCGTCGGTGGTGCTGCTGGTCAACGGCGGGTCGGTGCTGCCGTTCGCGCCCGGGCAGAGGCTCTACGTCGAGGGCGTGGACGCCGGCATCGCGTCCGGCTACGGCACGGTGGTGGCGACCCCGGCCGAGGCGGACGTGGCCGTGCTGCGGCTGCCAGCGCCGTGGGAGACCCGTCCGACCGCGTTCGAGAACCGGTTCCACTCCGGTTCGCTCGACTTCCCTGAAGCGGTCGTCGGGCACGTGCTCGAGGTGGCCCGCGCCGTGCCGACGGTGCTGGACGTGTTCTGCGAGCGTCCGGCGATCCTCACCCCGTTCGCCGACCAGGTGGCCGCCCTGCTGGCCAGCTTCGGCACCAGCGATGCCGCCCTGCTCGACGTGCTCACCGGCGCGGCCGCGCCGCAGGGCGTCCTGCCGTTCGACCTGCCGCGCTCGATGGACGCCGTCATCGCGAGCCGTCCCGACGTCCCCTTCGACACCGCCGACCCGCTGTTCCACTTCGGCCACGGCCTGCGCTACTGACCCGGACCAGGTCGGGGACGGTTCCTCACTCCGTCCACCCCCAGCGGACCGAGTCGGGGACGGTTCCGGACAGTCCGGCTTTTCCACAGTTTTGAACGCGTTCAAGCCGATTGTGGATAACCCGGACCGTCCGGAACCGTCCCCACTGTTCAGGCGGCGTGCAGGGCGAGGTAGAGCACGGGCATCACGACGATGCCGACGACCAGGCTGACCGAGGTCATGAACGCCGACAGCTGGACGTCGAGGCCGGCCTTGCCGGTGAAGCCGGCGATCATCGCGGCGATCGGTGAGAACACCACCATCACCAGCACGAGACGCACCTCGGTCGGGAACGGCAACAGCGTCCAGAACGCCACCGCCGCGACGGCGGCGGACGCGTAGCGGATCGCGAGCAGCCGGGCCGCCGTCCGGTACTTCCGCCGGTCGAGGGTGAGTTCGAGGCCGATCCCGATCATCAGCATCGCCAGGAACGGATTCGCCGCGCCGATCACCGAGGTGAAGGTGATCACCAGGTCGGGCAGGCGCAGGTCGAACAGCTTGAGCAGCAGCAGGGCCAGGTAGGTGACGAACACCGGCGAGCGGCTCAGCGTCCGCACCACGTCGCGCCCGCGGTGGCCGCCGGGTTCCCCGGCCAGCGACATGCCCCACGCGTAGCCCGTGCCCGCCCCGGCGAACGCGCCACCGATGTCGAACAGCGTGGAGTAGATCATGCCCTGCGGGCCCATGAAGCCGCCGATGTAGGGGGTGGCGAACGCGCCGATGTTGTAGTTGCCGCCGTGCAGCACCGCGAACGCCCGCTCGCGGCGGGACCGGCGCAGCGTCAACACGTAGGCCAGCGCCTGCTGCGCCACCCCGAGCCCGAGACCGAGCGCGGTGAGGACCAGCAGCGAACGGTCGAGGGTGTAGCCGTTGAAGCTGGTGATCAGTGCGCACGGCAGGGTGACGGTCAGGACGAGGCGGGAGAACAGCGTGAAGTCGTCCTTGGTGGCCCAGCCGAGCCGCTTGATGCCCAGTCCGATGCCGACGACCGCGACCAGCGACAGCGCCTTGGCCACGATCTCGAGCATGGACGGCACGCTACCGCGCGGACGCCGCGCGCCCCGACGTGGACCGAGTTGGGAACCGTCCCCGACTCGGTCCGTGGACGGAGTGGGGACGGTTCCGAACTTGGTCCACCACGAGATATCTTGATGTCAAGATATCTGGGAGGCGGCATGGCGGACGAGCAACTGGGCGCCCTCCTGCGCAGGCTCACGCTGCCGATCTACCTCCCGGCCGCCCTCTACGCGTCCGGTGCGGCCGCGATCATTCCGGTGATCCCGCTGGTGGGCCTGCAACTCGGGCTGGACGTGCCCCAGGTCGCCCTGCTGGTCACCGCGGCCGGGCTGGTCGCGGTGGCCGGCCCGCTTCCGGTCGGGCAGGTTGCGGCCCGGGTCGGCGAACGGACGACGCTGCTGCTCGGCGGCCTGGTCTCCATCGTCGCCGTGACCGGCTGCCTGGTCGCGGCGCTGGCCGGGACGCGGGGCCCGGCGCCCGGCTGGGCGGCGCCGCTGTTCTGTGCGGGCATCCTGGTGATGACCCTCGGCGACCTGACCTGGGACCTCGGCCGCCAGACCTACCTCGCCGACGAGATCCCCGTGCAGTTCCGGGCGCGGGCGATGACCCTGTTCGGCGGCACGATGCGGGTGGGGCGGATCATCGGCCCGCTCGTGGGCGCCGGCGTGATCCTCGTGCGGGGCGTCGCGTCCGCCTTCGCCGTGCACCTTGTGGCGGCACTGGTCGCGCTCGGGCTGATGCTCCGGTTCATCCCGCCGCGCGTCCCGGTGGCGCACACCCGGGACGCGGCGGGGCCCGGGCCGCAGCCCGGGCGCCCCGACGTGCTGCGTCCCCTGCTCCTCGTGGGCGGCGCCGTGCTCGTGCTCACCGTCGCGCGCACCAACCGCGACCTGCTGCTGCCGCTGATCGGGCAGCAGTTCGGGCACTCCGAGGCGGTGATCTCGCTGGTGTTCGCCGCCGCGGCCGTGGTGGAACTCGCGTTCATCCTCCCCGCCGGATCACTGATGGACCACTTCGGTCGCGCGGCCGTGCTGGTGCCGTGCCTGGCCCTGATGGACGTCGGGTTCTGGATGGCGCCACTCGCGACGAGCGTGGCCGGCTTCGTCGGTGTCTCGATGGTGTTCGCGGTCGGGAACGGGCTCGGCGCCGGCATCAACAAGACGCTGAGTGCGGACATGACACCGGTCCGCAACCGCGCCGGCTGGCTGGGCCTGTGGAACAGCTACACCGGCAGCGGCGCGCTCTTCGGCCCGGGCCTGGTCGCCCTCGCCACCGGCGTCGGCGGGGTGGTCGGCGCCAGCATCGTGACCGGGTGGGCGACCGCTGCCGGCGCCGCGTGGGCGATGGTCTGGCTGCCCCGGCTCACCCCCGCACGCAGGAAGCGCGCGGACGGCCCTTCGTGACGCCTCGCTCGTTCCTCGCGAGCCTCCTCAGGGACCGGTCACGGGCACCCCTCGTTCCTCGCGAGGCTCCTCAGGGACCGGTCACGGGCACCCCTCGTTCCTCGCGCGGCTCCTCAGGGACCGGTCACACGGCACCACGCCTCGCCCGTCCCTCGCGGTCCCGCACCCACACCCAAACGCTCCCTGAGGAGCGCGGAGACCCGAGCCTGCGAGGGCATCCGTGCGTCACGAAGGGCGACGGCGACGGACGGCCCTTCGTGACGCAGCCCTCGTCCCTCGGGCTGCTCCTCAGGGACCGTTCACCGGGCACTCCCGCGCGTCACGAAGGGAGCATCGAAGCACGCTCACTCGAAGATCGGGCCGACCGTCCGGGTGCGCTTGAGCTCGAAGAAGCCGGGGTAGGCGACCACGTTCACGAAGCCGTCCCACAGCTTCCCGGCCGCCTCGCCCTTCGGGGCCGGGGAGATCACCGGGCCGAACAGGCTCATCCCGTCCACCCGGATCACCGGGGTGCCCACCTCGTCGCCGACCGCCGCGGTCACCTCGGCCTGCGCGGCCCGTAGCGCGGCGTCGTTGGCGTCGGTCTCGCCGGCGTCCGCGAGTGCGGGCGGGAGGCCCACCTCGGCCAGCGCCGCCTCGTGCGTGGGCCGGGTGTTCGGCTCCTTGCCGAGGTGGATCCGCGTGCCGAGCGCGGTGTAGAACCCGGCCAGCTTGTCGGGGTGCCGCTCCTGCACGGCCAGCGCCACCCGGGCACCGCCCCACGAGTTGTCCATCAGCCGGCGGTAGCCGGGGTCGAGGTCGCGGCCCTCGTTCAGCACGGACAGGCTCATCACGTGGAAGACGACCTCCACGTCGCGAACCTCCTGCACTTCCAGCGCCCAGCGCGACGTCATCCACGCCCAGGGGCAGAGCGGGTCGAACCACAGGTCGAGGGTCCTGGTTTCAGCGGTCATTCCGCGAGTGTAGGTCGGGCCAACGACAACGCGGCGTCAGGAGACGGGCAGGTAGTAGGCGTCGGAGGAGAGCGTGTCCCCGTCCGCCCCGCCGAACACCAGCATGCCGTGCGGGCTCCCGGCAACCGCGGGCATCAACAGGTCCCGCGACCCGGGCAGGGTGATCGTCGCCCAGCTGTCGTCCGCTGGGTCGTAGAGCTGGCTGAGGACCAGCAGTCGATCACCGACCACCGTCGGCCCGACCCCCGACAGCACCGTGGCCACGCCGGGGGGCGCGGACCACTCCAGCCAGGCCCCGGTGGAGAGGTCGATCCGCCCGCCGACGGCGTCAGACGTCATGACCATGGCGGGGCTGTCGAGGAGCAGGTAGGAGCCCACCGTCCGGACCGCGGGCGTGGACGCCATCTCCCCGGCGGGCAGTTCGCGCCAGGTGCCCGATGCCAGGTCGAGTGACTCCAGCCGGGTGGGGCTGGAGACCCCGGACGCCCGGGAGGCAACCACCAGCAGCCCGTCCGCCCAGGTTCCCGACCGGACCCGCCCATCGGACCAGAGGTCCGCCGGCAAGTCGCTCCACGTGCCGCTGTCCGGGTCGAAGACCTGGTCGGGAGCCGACGAGGTGAGCGCGACGTTCACCAGGCGGTCACCGGCGGCGACCAGCGTCCCGCCGCTCTTCGGGGACGCGATCCTCGCCCAGGTGCCGGTCGTCGTGTCGAACACGGCCAGGGCGGGCGGATCGGCCGCCAGGGTGTGGCCGCCGTAGTAGATCCGGGTGCCGACGACCACCGGCGGTTCCTCGCTGAAGGCCATCGGTGCATCGGGCAGCAGGCGCCAGGAGTCACTCGCCGGGTCGTAGCTCGCCCCGTCGACCAGGTTGTTGGTGTGCCGGGCGCACGCGGCGACCGTCCCGGAGCAGCCGGCCTTCAGGCCCTTGCCGCCCACGACGTAGAACCTGCCGTCCGCCCAGGCACCGGACGCGGACAGCCGCGGCGACAGCGGGGACGCCGCCGTCCCGACCCAGTCGCCCGGGGCGACGCCGCTCCCCTCCTGCGCGTTCGACGCGGCGCCCGCACCGGCCATGTCCTTCTCGGTGATCCCGCCCGACTCGTCGGGCGCGGCCGCCATCGACCCCGACGCGACGGTGCCCGCGCCGCCGAACAGCCGGGGCAGGACGACGCCTGCGCCGCCCACCACGAGCACCACGGCGGCCGCAGCGACCAGGCCCTTAGCCCACGGCCCGGAGAACCGGCGGACCGGGCCCGCCGCGGCCTTGATCTCGTCGGCGTCGAGCGGACGGAACGCCTCGCCCTCCAGCTCCTGGCGGAAGGCATCCCGGAACGCCTGCTCCTCGCGGTCGAAGTCGTCGCTCACGGCTGCCCTCCTTCCATTCGCTTGCGCAGGGCCGCGAGCGCACGGTGCACGTGCGAGCGCGCCGTGGGCTCGGCGCAGCCGAGGATGTCGGCGATCTCGGCGAAGGTGCGGTCCTCGTAGAACCGCAGTACCACGGCCGCGCGCTGCACCGGAGGCAGTTCGCTGCACAGCCGCAGGGCCTGGTCGGCGTCGGCCACCCCGTCCGCCGCATCGGCCACGACCGGGGCGGTGCCGGCCAGTTCCGGCTCCGCGGTGGGGAACAGCCGGCGCACCTTCCGCCAGGCGGAGACGTGCGCGTTCACGATGCTGCGGCGCACGTAGGCGTCCACGTCGCCGCGGGCCGAGACCTGCCGCCAGCGCGGGTAGAGCCCGGTCAGCGCCTCCTGGACGGCGTCGCGGGCGTCGTCGTGGTTGCGGGTGATCAGGTAGGCGAACCGGAGCAGGGCGGACGAGCGCAGGGTGACGTAGTCCTCGAACGAGGCGACGGCGGAGCCCGCGGCCACCGCCGTCGGCTCGCTCACCAGCGCCCCCTGCAAGACCGTCACACCATCCCCACGCCGGGACGGCGGACTTCGTTGCGCCTATTCTCCCGGATACCGCACCTTCACCTGGCCACGGATCTCGTCGAGCACCTCCATGATGGCGACGGTCTCGTCCAGTGGTAGTTGCGGCGACTCGGTGAACCCGTCCGCGACGAGCTGCGCGAAGTGGGCGGCCTCGTGGGCCAGGCCGTGGTGGCCGACCAGGACGGGCGGTTCACTGGTGATGGTCACGCCGGACCGGCTGACCAGCCGCACCCGGCCCGGCTGGTAGAACGCGTCGTCCAGCTCGATCCGGGCCTGGCGTCCGCTGATCGTGCCCGTGGTGGGCGTCTTCGCGGCGAGCGTGCAGTTCACCAGCGCCTGGGCGTGCGGATGGTCGGCGAACCGGGTGAACACGGCGGACACCTGCCGGTCGACGCCGGTCGGGGTGAGTTCGGCGCTGGCCAGGACCGCGCCCGGACGGCCCAGCACGAAGGACGCGAACGACACCGGGTAGATGCCGAGGTCGAGCAGGGCCCCGCCGGCGACCTGCGGGTCGTGCAGCCGCGGCACCTCGTTCGGGTCGAGCCGCTGGCCGTGGTCCGCGGTCACCGTCTCGATCTCGCCGAGCACGCCGTCGGCGAGCAGTTGGCGGACGATGTCGGTGCGCGGCAGGAAGCGCGCCCACATCGCCTCCATCAGCGCGACGCCCTGCGTGCGGGCGGCGGCCACCACCCGGCGGGCCTCGCGCGCGTTGCGGGTGAACGACTTCTCGACCAGGACGTGCTTGCCGGCCTCGATCGCCAGCAGGGCCTGCGCCGCGTGCTCGCTGTGCGGGGACGCGACGTAGACGACCTGCACCTGGGGGTCCGCCACCAGCTGGGCGTAGGAGCCGTACGCCGCCGGGATGCCGTACGCGTCGGCGAACGCGCGGGCCTTCTCCGGCGTCCGGGAGGCGACCGCGACCACCCGCTGCCGGGTGGCGCCGCGCAGCGCCGAGGCGAACTGGTGGGCGATGTAGCCCGGCGCGAGGATGCCCCAGTTCAGTGGCGGCGCGACGGCCGGATCAGGGACGCGGGATTCGGGCAGCACGGTCGGGAATGCCATGGCCGCCAACCTATGGAGTTCGGGCGCCGAGCACCAGAGCGCCCGTCAACCCGCACAGTGGACCAGCCGGGGGTCAGGGGGCGGTGAACACGCAGGTGGAACCCGCGTCACTGATCGTCAGCACGCCCTTCCAGTTCTCGCTGTCGAAGAAAGTGAGGGTGGTCGTGGCGCCGTCCGTGGTCTGCGTGACGCGCGCTCCCACTGCACGTGCGCGAGCAGCTCGGTGTAGAAGGCGAGCGCGGTGGCCGGATCGGGAGCGTCGAAGCGGAACCTCGCCCCGGCCTTCGTGTCCTGCACGTCGGAGAGCTGCGTCCCGGCCGGGAAGCGGATGAAGAACGGGACGTTGCTCAGGTTCAGGTCGCGCGCGGTGAGCGGGGTGTCGTCGGGACCGGTGACCGCCGGCCCGGGGCTCGGCGGGTAGTCGCCCCACGCGATCATGGTCTGCTCGCCATGTGTCACCACCGACCCGCCCAGGCCGTGGCCCTCCCAGCTGATCATGCCGCTCACGTCGGCGTCGATGGTGTACCCCGCGGACGGCAGCAGGTCCCGGTAGAACGCCAGCACCACCGTCGAGGCCGGAGCGTCCAGGAACACGGTCAGGCCAAGGTAGGAGTCGACCTTGGTCCCCTCGGGGAACCGGAAGCCCTTCGGCACCACCATGCTGTAACCGTCCACCTGGACCAGCTCCATGTTGGCGGCGACCTCGGGGGTGGCCTCCGCGGTCGCCACCGCGGTGGCCGAGGGCGTGGCGGCCGGCTGGCTGGCCGGCACCACGGGGACGGTCGCGTTGCCGCACGCGCTGAACAGGACGGCGCCGGCGATGGCCGCGGCGAGCGCGGCGAGGTGCGCGAACGGGCGGTGGGACTGGCGCGGGGTGGTGGTGGTCATGTCGTCGGGTCCTTTGCTCGATGGTGCGGCCAGCCTGTCGGGCTCTGGATGCACGCGCACGACGGACATTGTGCTGTCGGCAGTTCGTCCGACTTCCCCCGGGGGGGCCGGTTCGGCATTCTAGGCGCCATGACCACTCCCGGGCGCGGCCTGCTGGCCGCCGTCACCGGGATCCGTGCGCTGCAGCTGGCCGTCTGGCCGTTCGCCATGGCCACCGCCCCGGTCACCTCCCTCGCCCAGCCGCTGCTGGCCGGGCTGGCCTGGGCGATCGCGGCGACCGGAACCGTGGTCACGCTCACCCGGGCGTGGCTGCTGCGCCGCTGGTCGGCGTCGGTGTGGTGGACGGACGCACTGCCGGCCGCGGTCGCCCTGCTCCTCGGCGGGCTGGCCACCCAGGCCGGGCACGCCGCCGACTTCAACAACGCCGCGGTGGCGCCCGCGATCGGCACCGCGCTCACCCTCGGCCTGGCCGTCGCGCCGGGCGCGGCGGTCGCCGGCGGGTTCGGGCTGCTCGCGGCCTACCTGCTCGGTGCCTGGCAGACGGTCGCGCTGGGCCCCGTCGCGCTCACCGCGGTCGCCGCGAACGCCGTCCAGCTGGCCGGCGCTCCGGTGCTGGTGGTCCTGCTCGACCGGGCGCTCGGCGCGTCCCGGCGACGCGCGGAGGCCGCCGAACTCGAACTCGCCGGGGCACGGGCCCGGCTGGCCGCCGCCGACCGCCAGGCGACCGAGCGGACGCGGCAGTACCGCCTGCTGCACGACACCGTGCTGTCCACGCTGAGCGCCCTGTCCCGGGGCAGCCTCGAGCTCGACCGCCCGGACGTCCGGCACCGGCTCGTCGCGGACGCCGACTACCTGCGCGGCCTGATCTCCACCGGCAGCAGCACCGCGGGCATGCGCCTGGTCGGAGACCTGGCGGCGCTGAACCGGGAGCACGCGGCGTCCGGGCTGCGCCTGCACCAGCAGTTGTCCGACCTGCCCGACGAACTGCCCGACGAGGTGCTCGCGGCGGTCTCCGCGGCCGTCCGGGAGGCTCTCAACAACGTGCTGCGGCACAGCGGGGCGACCGAGGCGTGGGTGACCGTGACCGGCGAGCAGGCAGGGCAGCCCGGCGCGATCCGGGTGGCGGTGACCGACCGCGGCCGGGGCTTCGACGTGGCGGGTGTCCGCGGCGGGATCGGGCTGCGACAGTCGATCGCAGCCCGGCTGGACGAGGTGGGTGGCGGCAGCGCCGTGGACAGCGAGCCCGGCCAGGGCACCAGCGTCGAGCTGTGGTGGCCGCGATGATCCGGCTGGCCGCGATCGACGACGACCGGATGCTGCTCGGCGGCCTGCAGGCGTGGCTGGAACCGGTCGACGACATCGAGCTCGCGCTCAGCTGCGCAACCCTGGACGACTACGAGGAGCGGCTGGCCGGCGGCGTCGCCGTCCCGGACGTGGCGCTGCTCGACCTGAACCTGCGCGACGGCAGCACGCCGGCGGCCAACGTCCGGCGGGTGCTCGCGTCCGGGGCGACGGTGATCATGGTGTCGACCATCCCGGACGCGGACGGCGTGCTGGCCACGCTCGAGGCGGGCGCGGCCGGCTACCTGACCAAGGACCAGGACCTGGACGCACTGCTCGCCGCGGTCCGCGAGGTGGCGGCGGGCGGGTCGGCGTTGAGCCCCGAGCTGGCGTTCATGATCAGCCGCGACTCCCGTCCGCAGCGCCCGCAGCTGTCCGCGCAGGAGCGGCTGGTGCTCACCGCCTACGCGTCCGGGGCGACGCTGGCCGCAGCCGCGCGCCGCGCGGGGATCGCCTACGGCACCGCGAGGGAGTACCTCGAGCGGGTGAAGCGGAAGTACGCCGAAGCCGGGCGTCCGACGTACACCAAGCTCGACCTGGCCGACCGGGTGCGGGAGGACCGCCTGGACCTCGGCGGGATGGGCGAGTAGCGATACGGCCGCCGCACCGCTCCGGTTGGCGCTACTCTCGAAGCGGCAGGAGGAGGGGCCCGGATGCCGTCGCCGACGAGGGTGGTGGACTGGCGCGCTGCCGCCGACCCCGACGACCTGCGCGAGTACGACCGGTTCGGCCCCTGGATCGATCGGGTCGGTGCCCTGGTCGACATGCCGCGCCGGTTCCGCCCCTGGTACAGCGAGCTCTCGGCAGCCACCCACCTGATCAAGGTGCCCCGCAACATCGACCGGGCCCAGGCGCGGCCCGGGATGGACCTGTACACCGTCGTGCTCGCCCTGTTCCCGGACTGGCTGTGCATGCTCCGGCTGGACGTCGGCGGCGTGACCCGCACCGACCTGCCGCTCGAGCATGTGGTCGCGACCAACGTGCACAGCAACCTGCTGATCGGCCGCTGGTCGCTGCTGCTGGCTGACGGCACGTCGCTCGACCTCGAGTACAACACCGTCTCGGAGCGGCGGGTCGCCGAACTCGACCGGTACCTGCGGCGCCGGCCCGCGCCGGACGAGCCGCCGGTGAGCCTGCTGCCGTCCGTCCGGGTCAGCGACCACTACTTCACCTCGCTGCTGGCCCACCGGGCCGCCGTGACCGACGAGCCGGTGCACCCGGTCCACGTCGAGGAACGCGGACGTGCCTGCCGCGACGAGCGGCTGCGCCGCCGGGTCTCCACCGGGCTGATGCTGCTGGAGACCCCCACCGAGCTGGTGGTCGTGAACCGGGGCGCGGCGTCGCGATCCCGGTTCCGGTGGGCGAACTACGCGTCCAACGTGCTCACGATCCCGTACGGCGCGATGACGTCGTTCAGCGTGGTGGCTCCCACCGACGACCCGCCGGGCCAGTTCCACCGCCTCGTGATCGGCTGCGACCGGCACGTGGTCTCGCAGCCGTGCCTGGTGCGTCCCGACGCCGTGGCCACGCTGCTCGCCGCCCGCGGCGTCCGTCCCGCCTGAGCCGACGCGCGTCGCTGCCGCCATCTCACCCCGTGCGCGGGGTTTGCCTTTCGTGACAGCATGGGGCCATGCTCGTCCGCTTCCTCGCCAGTGCCGCCGCCCTCGCCGTGGCCACCTGGCTGGTCCCCGGAATCTCCGTGGACAAGCCCGATCTCACCAGCGAGATCATCACGATCCTGATCGTGGCCGCCATCTTCGGGGTCGTGAACTCGATCATCAAGCCGCTGTTCAAGTTCGTCACCGCGCCGCTGATCCTGCTCACCCTCGGCATCTTCCTGCTGGTGATCAACGCCCTGCTGCTGATGCTGATCTCCTGGGTGGCCGGCGAGATCGGGGTCGGCTGGCACGTCGACGGCTTCTGGTCGGCCTTCTGGGGCGGCCTGATCATCTCGGTAGTCAGCTTCATCCTGAACGCCTTCTTCGGGAAGAAGGGTGAAGAGCACCGGTGAGTGGTGTGAACGTCCTGTTCATCTGTTGGGGCAACATCTGCCGGTCGCCTATGGCCAAGGTGGTCGCCGACGCGTACGCCGCCCGTGAGGGGCTCACCGGCGTGACCTTCACCAGCGCGGGGGTGAGCGCGGAGGAGACCGGCCACGGCATGGATCCCCGCGCGATCGCGACCCTGGAGGCCGCCGGGTACCGGCCCGGGCCGCACCAGGCGCGCCGGATGACCGCGGACGAGATCCGCTCCGCGACCATGGTGATCGGCATGCAGTCGATCCACCTGCGCAAGATCCTCGAGATGGTGCCGGGCAAGCACCCGCTCTACCTGCTCAGCGACTTCAACCCCAACGCCACCCCGGGCTCGGCGATCGAGGACCCGTGGTACGGCGACGACTCCGACTTCGTGGTCACGCTGCACCAGATCGAGGGCGCGATGCCCGAGGTGATCAAGCGCGCCCGCGAGTTCGTCCGCGCGTCCTCCTGACAGACGCTCCCGAAATTCGTTCCCGCTCCCGAAATTTCGGGAGCAACCACGAATTTCGGGAGCGTCTGTGGGGGACGGGCCGAGGAGGACGGGTCCGGAGCGGGCTGCCTCGTCCCAGCTTTGCCTCGCGCATGGCAGGCTGGTGGCATGCACATCCTCGTTGTCGATGACGACCAGGCGGTCCGTGACTCGCTGGCCCGGTCGCTGCACTACTCCGGCTGGGAGGTGACCACGGCCGGCGACGGCATCGAGGCCCTCGCCCGCCTGTCCGCCATGCGCCCCGACGCCGTGATCATGGACGTGATGATGCCCCGGCTCGACGGCCTGGAGGCCACCCGCTCCCTGCGCGCGTCCGGCAATGACGTGCCGATCCTCGTGCTCACCGCCAGGGACGCGGTCGGCGACCGGGTCGACGGCCTCGACGCCGGCGCCGACGACTACATGGCCAAGCCGTTCTCGTTCGAGGAGTTGCAGGCCCGGTTGCGGGCGCTCACCCGGCGGGCCCGCCCGGCCGGCGACGAGGTGGGCGCCGAGGTGCTCACGTTCGCCGACCTGAGCCTCGACGTGCAGACCCGCGAGGTGACCAGGGGCGGACGCCGGATCAGCCTGACCCGCACCGAGTTCGCGCTGCTGCAGACCTTCCTGGAGAACCCGCGCCGGGTACTCGAACGCAGCTGGCTACTGAACGAGGTCTGGGGGTTCGACTTCCCCACCACCGCGAACTCCCTCGAGGTGTACATCGGCTACCTGCGCCGCAAGACCGAGGGCGAGGGCGAGTCCCGGCTGATCCACACCGTGCGCGGCATCGGCTACGTGCTGCGCGAGACCCCACCGTGATCCGCTGGCTGCGATCCGTCCTCTCGGTCAACAACCGGCCGCTGCACGACCGGCTCGCCGCCCTGGTGTCGGCGGCGGTCGCGGGCGCGGTGGCGATCACGGGTGTCGCCGCGTACATCATCACGACCGTCGCGGTCTACAACCAGCTGGACGGTGAGCTGTACGACATCGCCCAGGTGACCGCGAACTGGATCCGCGGGGACGCCGAGTCGATGGGCGGGCTGAACAGCGATGCGCTCGCGACGGCGAACGTGACGATGATGCTGGTGCGCTCGGACAACGACAAGATCTACCCGCCCGGACCCGGCAGCCACCTGGAACCCAGTGCGACCGAGCGTGCGATCGCCCGCACCCAGATCGGCTCGTCGGCCCGCACCGGCGTGGACACGGCCGGCAACCCGTACCGGATCGTGGCGATCCCGCTGACCGACTCCTCGCCCGAGGGCGACAAGCACTACGCGCTGCTGCTCGGGCGTCCGCTCGGACCCACCGACCAGATCCTGCGGATCCTCGCGTTCTCGCTGCTCACCTTCGGCCTGCTCGCGGTGCTGGTCGCCGGTGCCATCGGCTGGGTGATCGCACGCTCCGGCCTGCAGCCCATCCAGCGGCTCACCGACGCCGTGATCCGGGTCACCGAGACCGACCAGCTGCAACCGATCGAACTCGGCGGCATGGACGAACTGACCGACCTGACCCGCTCGTTCAACACCATGATGAGCGGCCTGAGCTCGTCCCGCGACCGGCAGCGGCGGCTGATCGCGGACGCCGGCCACGAGCTGCGCACACCGCTCACCTCGCTGCGCACGAACGTGGAGCTGCTGATCGCCGACGAGCGGCAGGGCATGCTGCCCCCTGGCGCGCGGGCCGAGATCCTGCGCGACATCGCGGCCCAGCTGGGCGAGTTCACCCAGCTGATCGGCGACCTGGTCCACCTGTCCCGGGAGGACAAGGTGGAGGCCCATCCCGAGCCGATCGACCTGCGCGACGTGGTGAACAGCGCGCTGGTCCGGGCCCGGCGCCGCGGGCCCAACCTCGACTTCGACGTGGCGCTCGACCCGCTCTACCTCGTGGGTGAGCCGGACAGCCTGGAGCGCGCGATCACGAACCTGCTCGACAACGCCGTGAAGTTCTCCCCGCCCGGCGGCACCATCGTCGTGCGGCTGACCGGTGACCGGCTGCGGATCAGCGACGAGGGCCCCGGGATCGCGGAGGCCGACCTGCCCCACGTGTTCGACCGGTTCTACCGCTCGGACAAGGCCCGCAACACCCCCGGCTCTGGACTGGGGCTGTCCATCGTGGCGCAGACCATCAAGTCGCACGGCGGCTGGGTGAAGGCCGGACGCTCGGAGTCCGGCGGCGCCGAGTTCACGATCCGCCTGCCCGGCTCGAGCACGCCTCCCGAGGAGGAAACGGAGGTCACCGACGGCGAGGGCACCGTCCTGCTGCCCCGGATCCCCGGCTGAACCCGCGCCCGATCGCCCCCCGAGGGTGGTGACAGCAGTGAGCCCGGGCAATAGCGTCAGGGAACGACCTGTCCGCGACCAGGGGGGACCAACGATGACCAGAGGAACGCGCTCCGTTCTCGTGTCCGTAGCCGCAGCGATCGCACTGGCGCCCTTGCTGGGCGGCTGCGGGGAGATCTCCCTGCCCACGGCCCTGCCGTCGGAACTGCCATCGGTCACGATCTCGGCGCGGCCCACCCTGTCGGCGACCAGGACGCCGGCGCTGCCGAGCGCCACCCGGACCCCGGAGGCGACCAAGCCGCCGGCGACCGACGAGCCGACCGAAACGGCGACGCAGGAGCCGACCGAGACCGCCACGCAGGAGCCGACCGAGACGGCGACCGAGACCGCGACCGCGACCGCCACGGCCACGGCCACCGCCACGGCCACCGCCACCGCGACCGTGACCGAGACGGCCACGGCGACACCGACCCCCACACCGACACCGACCCCCACGCCCACGCCGACGGCATCGGCCACGGCCACGCCGGCACCCGCGCCCGAGAGCGGCTGGCCGTGGTGGGCCTGGCTCCTGATCGCGATCCTGCTGGCCGCCACCGCAGCGGTGATCTGGCTGCTGATGCGGCCCGGACGGGAATGGGAGCGCCGGTTCACACACGCGAAGGAGCAACTCGACTGGGCCGAGCGCGAACTGATCCCGCGGGTACTCGACTGCGCCAGCACCGAGGAGGCCGCCGCCACCTGGCAGGCCGGGCGGGCCCGCGTCCAGGCCACCGAGGACGAGTTGCGCGCCCTGGCCCGGGCCGAGACCAGTGAGACCCGGCTCGAACGGGCCCGTCAGCTGCAGCGTCTCACCGCAGCCCTGACCATGACCATGGACACCGAGACCTCGCTGACCGCCGCATCGGACGCCGACAGCCTGCGCGCGTCCCGGGCGCGGGTGGCCGAGGCCCGGACGAACCTGAGGGTCGCGCTCGATCAGGACGGCCGTCCCGACTCCGGCCAGACCCGCTGACCCCTCGTCCCGGCACCCGATCGCCCCGTCGTCGAGGACGGATCAGCGGTAGCGACGTTGCGGGGCGCGGGGGCGGCGGCGGCCTGGAGGGGCTTCGGCCGCCACCGCCGACCTCGGGGGAACCAGGGCGTCCGGATGGGGGCCGGACGACGATGGCAGTACGAATCCTCCCAGCTGGGCGGGCGTCGATCCGGTAGCCACGCGCTGTGTCGCGCACGAGCCGGAAGCGGAACACCCCCGGCGGAGTTCCCCGCCGGGGGTGGCCGCGGTACCGCTGCCTCAGCCTCGACTCACTCCGGGTCGCCTGAGCCCAGAGCCTGCTCTGCCAGGAGTTCGAGCACGTGGCGGTACTGCTTCCCCGTCGCCCTGGTCATGCCCAGTTCGCAGGTGCGGTTGCAGCTGGCGTGGGCAGCTGCGTCGAGTCGCTCCACCTCGGCGGCCTCGGCCCGGGTGGCGGACGCGGTCAGCTCGGGGTGCAGCATGCCGCGATCGCCCGCGAAGGCGCAGCAGCCCGCGTCCACCGGCACGTGGACCGTCTCCGCGACCGCTCCCGCCACCGCGACCAGGTCGGGGTTGAGCCCCAGCTGGGTGGACGAGCAGGTGGGGTGGATCGTCACCGAATCGAGCTTGCGGTACTCGCCCAGGCCGCCCACGACGTGCTCTGCCACGAAGGCGACCGCGTCGATCACCTCCACGTCGAGGTCGGGATCGGTCTCGATCATGTGCCGGAAGCCCTCGGTACAGCTGGACGCGTCGCACACCACGGGCAGCCGCCCGTTGTCGGTGGCCTTCCGGATCGCCGGCAGCACCACCGCCCGCATCGCCTCGTAGCCCTCCGGGATGCCCTTGCTCGACCACGGGGTACCGCAGCACATCGAGCTGATCTCCTCGGGCACGAACAGGCGCAGGCCGGCCTTCTCGCAGAGCGCCTCGAAGCTCAGCTGGACGCCGACCCCGCCGTCCGCGGGACCGAACATGACGTTCACGCAGGCCGGCAGATACACCGCAGCCACCGAGTTGTCAGACTTTGCTGCGGCTATAGGCGCACCAGATTCTGACAACTCGGCGGAGGGGGAGGGGCGAGGGCGTTCGCGGGACGCGCCGCCGCCGGGCAGCTCGCGCGACCACAGCGGCACGTTGTCCTCGCCGAGCACGGCCCGGCCCACCTTGTTCACCCCGATCAGCGCGGACTCCAGCGGCCCGGGTAGGGCGTCGGTGAGGCCCATCACGGTGGAGAACGTGCCGGTGGTGCCCTTCCAGTGCTTCGCCAGGGTGGTCCAGACAGCCTTGGTCGCCTTCGGGGTGGTCTGCTCGCGGCGCAGCTTCTTCACGAACAGGCCGGTGTTGATCAGCACCGGGCACGCGGTGCCGCACATGCCGTCCACCGCGCAGGTGTGCACGGCCGCGTACTCATAGCCCGCCTCCAGTTCGTCGGCCAGCGCGGTGTTGCCCGCGGCGTCCGCGGCGGCGATCTCGCGCTGCAGGGCGATCCGCTGGCGCGGGGTCAGGGTGAGGTCGCGGGACGGGCAGACCGGCTCGCAGTAGCCGCACTCCACGCAGCGGTCGACCTCGGCGTCGATCGAGGGCGGCAGCTTGATGTGCTTCAGGTGCAGGTCGGGGTCGTCGGTGATCACCGTGCCCACGTTCAGCAGCCGGGAGGGGTCGAACAGGTCCTTGATCGCGACCATCACCTCGTACAGCTCGTCGCCGTACTGGCGCCGCACGTAGGGCGACATGACGCGTCCGGTGCCGTGCTCGGCCTTCAGCGAGCCGTCGTTGGCCAGGACGAGGTCGACCATGTCCTCGGTGAAGCCGGTGTAGCGCTGCATCTGCGCCTCGGACTCGAACCGGTCGGTGAGCATGAAGTGGATGTTGCCGTCCTTGGCGTGGCCGAAGATCACCGAGTCGCGATAGCCGTAGGTGTCGAACAGCACCGCCAGATCGCTGCAGGTGTCGGCGAGCTTCGCCACCGGCACCACCACGTCCTCGAGCAGGGCGGTGGTCCCGGACGTCCGGGCGCCGGCCACCGAGGTGTAGAGGCCCTTGCGGAGCTTCCACAGCTTGCCGCGCACGACCGGGTCCTCGGTGAGCTCGACCGGTCCCACCGGCAGCTGGTCCAGGGTCGGACGGGCGGACGCGGCGAGGTGTTCGACCTCGGCGCGAGTGGTGGCCTGGTACTCCACCAGCAGGGCTGCCTGCTTGTCCACCGACAGTTCCTTGATCATCGCCGGGGTGTCCGGGAACGCCTGGCCGACCCGCAGCGACGTGGCGTCCATCAGTTCGAGGGTGGCGGCGCCGGTCGCGACCAGGGCCGGCAGCGACGCGTTGGCCGCGTACAGGTCGTCGAAGACCAGCAGCGCCGTCGCGCCGTGCGTGCGCAGGTCGATGGTGCGGAACGTGGCGGACGCGAGGAACGCCAGCGTCCCCTCGCTGCCGACCAGCAGGTGGGTGAGGATCGCGGGCACCGTGTCGTGGTCGACGAGGGCGTTGAGGCCGTAGCCCATCGTGTTCTTCATCGAGAACTGCTGGGCGATCCTCGCCACGGACGCGGGATTCGACACCACCCGTTCGCGGAGCTTCAGCAGGCCCTCGTGGAGGGCGGGTTCGAGGGCGCGCAGCTTCTCGTCGGCGTCCGGGGCGCCGGTGTCGATCACGGTGCCGGACGGCAGCACCGCGACCACCGACTCGATGGTGCGGTAGCTGTTCTCGACGGTGCCGCAGGCCATCCCGGAGGAGTTGTTGGCCACGACGCCGCCGATGGTGCAGGCGGCCTCGCTGGCCGGGTCGGGCCCGAACTTGCGTCCGTAGGGGGCGAGGTGGGCGTTCAGCTGCTTCACCGTCACCCCGGGCTGCACCCGCACCCGGGCCCCGTCGTCCAGCACCTCGACGCCCTTGAAGTGGCGGCGCACGTCGGCGAGCACGCCCTCGGTGCCGGCCTGCCCGGACAGGCTGGTGCCACCGGACCGGAAGGTCAGCGGGACGCCCGCGGCCGCGGTGGCCCGGAGCAGCCGGGCCACCTCGTCGGCGTCGCGCGGGGCCACGATCGCCGACGGCAGCAGCAGGAAGTGGGACGCGTCGTGCGCCATGGCGCGACGGTCCAGCTCCGAGGTGCGGATCTGGGACGCGTCCGCTACGCAGGCGGCCAGCAGGCCGCCCAGGTCGTCGCGGGCCTTCAGCGTGGTCACGGAACCGGCACCATCCCGATCAGTACGGTCGACTGCAGCACCACCAGCACGGCGAAGGCGGCCAGCAGCAGCAGCGACCAACCAACGACCTTGCGGAAGATCTCGCCCTCCTGGTTCATCATGCCGGTGGCTGCGGCGGCGACCGACAGGCTCTGCGGGGAGATCATCTTGCCCATCACGCCGCCCGTCGAGTTCGAGGTCGCCATGAGGATCTCGTGCGCGACCGACCCCGGCCAGACGCCCTTCGCCGCGGCGACCTGCATGCCGCCGAAGAGGGCGTTGGAGGAGGTGTCCGACCCGGTGATGGCCACGCCGAGCCAGCCGAGCACCGGGGACAGCGCGGCGAAGGCCGCACCGGCCGCCGCGAGCGCGGAACCCAGCGAGATCGTCATGCCGGAACCGTTCATGATGTAGGCGATCGCAAGCACGGACGCGACGGTGACGATCGTGAACGCCAGGCTCTTCACGGTCTTGCCGAACACGCCGGCGGTCTCCTTCGGGCTCATCCGGTACACCGCAGCGGTGATCAGGCCGGCGATGAACAGGAACGTGCCGGTGGCGAGCACGCCGTACAGGTTCACCTGGCCGAGGCTGCAGCTGGTCACCGTCCCCGCGCTCGCCTGGCCGCCGGTCACGATGCCGCAGAACTCCAGCGGCTGGGCGGTGACGGTGCCGTCCGCGGCCTTGGCGAAGTCGCCCGCCTGCAGGCCCGGCCAGTTGAAGACGAACTTGAACGTGCCGGCCAGCCAGGCCTTGACCGCGGGGATCTGGCTGACCGCGAACACCGCGACGACGATCACGTACGGGGCGATCGCACCCCAGACGCGGGCCCCGCCGGTCGACGAGGCGGCCTTCAGGTTCTCGTCCACCTGGATCTTCGAGGCCAGGTGGTCGGCGTGGGTGTCGCCGTCCTTGCGGAACCGCAGCACGACGACGATCACGGCGATGGTGAGCACGGACGCGATCACGTCGGTCACCTCGTACGCGATGAAGTTGGACGCGACGAACTGCGACCCGGCGAACACGACGCCGGCGGTGAGGGCCACACCCCAGGTCTGCTTGATGCCGCGGACGCCGTCCACGAGCGCGACCAGAAACAGCGGGATGATCAGCGCCATGATCGGCGACTGGCGGCCGGCCATGTGACCAAAGGTGATCGAGGCCTGGCTCGCGTTGGCGAACACTCCCGGCGTCATGATCGGGAAGGCCGAGGAACCGAGCACGGTGATCGGCGCGCCCATGGCGCCGAACGCGACCGGCGCGGTGTTGGCGACCATGCAGACCACGGCGGCCCGGATCGGCTTCATGCCGGCCGCCACCAGCATGGCCGCGGTGATCGCGACGGGAGAGCCGAAGCCGGCCAGCGCCTCGAGCAGCGCGCCGAAGCAGAAGGCGATCAGGATGGCGAGCACGCGCATGTCCGTCGAGATCGACTGGAGGAGCTCGCCGAGCACCTTGTCCCAGCCGTGGGCGACCGAGAGGTTGTACAGGAAGATGGCGCTGACCAGGATCCACATGATCTGGAACAGGCCGATGAAGACGCCCTGGGCCGTGGTGGTGGCCGCGGTCACGAGCGGCATGCCCCACACGGCGACGGCGAGGATGAAGCCGAGCGTCACGGCGACCAGCGCCGACTTCCACGCCGCGATCTTGAACACGCCCAGCATCACGAACAACGTGACCAGGGGTAGTGCTGCGACCAGGGCGGAGAGTGCGGCGCTGCCGCCGACGGGCGCCAGGGGCTGGATGAACAGAGCAGTCACGGAACATCTCCTCGGTGAGACTTGACCGACAAGTAGGATTGTCGGACAAGTAGACCAAGATCGCAAGAGGTTGGGTCGAACTTGTTGGCGTAGAATTCCCCCGACGCAGCGGGAAGCCTGGGGTGGGGGATTGGTCCGGAACATCGTGGTGACCTCGGTGATCGACGCCGTGGTCGAAGACCTCAAGGAGCTGGTGCTCTCCCGGGAACTGGCGCCCGACAGCCCGCTCACCGAGGCCGAGGTGGCCGCCCGCTACGACGTGGCCAGGGCGACGGCGAAGGCTGCGATCGAGCGGCTGGTCGCCGAGAAGGTGCTGGTGCGCAGGAACCACAAGACCGCCCGGGTCGTGAAGCTGGGGCCCGGTGACGTCCGCGACATCTACAACACCCGCATCTACCTGGAGTCCGAGGTGCTGCGGCGGCTCGCCGGGCTCGGCGAGGTGCCCGAGGACGCGCGGGCGGCCAACGCCGAGATCGCGGCCCTGTGGCAGCAGGGCACCTGGAACATCGTCGGACCGGACATGCGGTTCCACACCGCACTGATCGACTCCCTCGGCAGTGACCGGACCAGTTCGGCCTACGCGTCGCTCGCCTTCGAGGTGAAGCTGTGCATGTCGCAGTTGCAGGGCAGCCAGCGGCTCAGCCCCGAGATCATCGTGGCCGAGCACGCGAAGATCCTCGACCTGATCACCTCCGGCGAGGCGGACGCCAGCGCAGCGCTGCTCGACGAGCACCTGTCCCGCGCCCGGGAACTGCTCGCCGGGGCCCTGGGCGGCGAGCCCGGCCCGGCGGCGTACCTGCCGTCCTCGGCACTGCCGGCGTCCACCCCGGCCTGAATCCGGCGGCCCCTACGGGAACGGCCAGGGGTTCGGCGTGCACCCCCGCAGGCCGGCCTCCTGCGGCATCATCACCGGCGCGGGCCTGCCCTGCTTGGAGCAATCCTGGTGGCTCTCCCCCAACAGGTGACCCACCACATGGTTGACCAGGTAGGCCTGCCACTGCGCACGACTGGGGTAGTCGCCCGGTGTGCTCAACCAGGCGGACGCATCGATCACGAGGTCGCCGCTGCTCACGCACGTGCTCGGCTCGGGCTTGCACAGGCCCTTGGCCGTGGCCGGCGCGGCGATCACGATCGTGAAGTCGGCCTTGGCGATGTCGGCGACGAGTGCGAAGCGCACGTTGCCGCTGCCGGCCCAGCTGCGCGGGTCGTTCAGCACGCCGGCGATCTGGGTGCCGACCTTGTCGGCCTTCTGCTTGGCCGACGTCTCCACCTGCACGGCGTAGCGACGCAGCTTCCCCGACGATCCGGACGCGGCAACGTTCACCCCCGCGGTGTCGAATTTCCCCGAGGCCTTGATCGTCGGACCGGAACTCGGCGCGGGTCCGGTCTCGGTGGGCTCAGCTGTCGGTGACTCCGTACCGGAGGCGCTCGGCGTCGGGGTCGGTGTGGCCGTGGTGGGCGCGGGCAGCGGAGTCACCGAGGTGGTGGGAAGGCCCTCGCGGTGCACCGGGGTGGTGAGCGCGTTCGCCCAGACGGCGAGGGCGGCCACCAACGCGATCCCGAGCACCACGGAGACGATCACGAACGGGTTCAGCCGGCGCCTCGCGAGCCCCGACCGGAACGCTCTCCAGCGGCTCGGCGGGGTGGGCTCGGTCACCCGTCCAGACTAGGTGACGCCCCGGACGCGTCCGGCCACCGCCACCCCCTGAACCGGAATGGGGACGGTTCCTTTCCCGTTCACCCGCCGGGCCGGACGGGGACGGTTCCTTTCCCGTTCACGCGCTGACAAGGCTGGATGGCGTGAACCGGAATGGGGACGGTTCCTTGAACCGGAAAGGAACCGTCCCCGCGAACCGGAAAGGAACCGTCCC